>JANYEF010000373.1 GCA_025363325.1 Nitrospira sp.
GCTCGGTTCTCCGTAGCCACCCATCCTCTCGCCTCTTGCCCCTCGCTTCTCGCCACCAATTCGGCTACGCGCCCCTCCTCAATCAGGCGTGGCCAGTGAATTGCCCAGTCTTTGACCTCCTCGACCGGCAACCAGAGCAACGTGAGCAAGGCATCGTGCAATTCATCCGGATCGCGCACGACGGGCCACGACTCCCGCTGCACCTCCTCAATCGCTGCGGGATCCAACGCCCCGACCTCGCCGGCCAGCTGAGCCGGAAGCGTGCGCCGCATCTCCACCGCCCGAGCCCGCCGCTCTTCCAACGGCGCATCGTCGAGAAACGCATAGGGGTTGGCATTCAAGATCTCGTGCGAGAACGGAGAGGGCATCGGCGTATCGACTGCCACACAGCGAATGGCCCCGGTTTCAATCTGCTTGAGGAGTGCAGTCAACCCGTCGAGATCCATCGCTTCAGTGAAACAGTCCCGCAAAGTCTCGTTCACGAGCGGATGGTCCGGGATCTGGCGAGTCCGCTCGCCGACAATATTGTCCTGACAGGCCATCGCATCAGGGAAGACGGCGCCAAGAAGATCCTCCGCTTTCATCCGTTGAATCTGCGGGGGAACTTTTTTGCCATGAGAGAAACGTAGCAACACCAAGGCGCGACCGACATTCCAGCGCCAGCGCGTCATAAACATCGGCGCTTGGAGCACGGCGGGGAGCAAGACCTCGCGAAGTGTCTGGCTATGCAGAAACCCGAACACCGCCTCAAGCGGGAAGCTGTGTTTCTCACCAAGCGAGATCACAATCCCGTTGTCGGTCGCCGCAGCCTGCAATTCGAAATCGAAGGTCACGCAGAACCGTTTCCGCAATGCGAGGCCCCAGGCCCGGTTGATCCGGCCCCCGAATGGCGTGTGCAACACGAGCTGCATCCCGCCGCTTTCATCGAAGAACCGTTCCGCGACGATGGTCTGTTGTGTCGGCACGGTTCCCAGGATAGCCTTGCCTGCCAGCACATACTCGATAGCCTGTTGTGCGCCGCGCTGGTCGAGGCCGCATTCCTGCCGCAACCACGTGATGGGTGATGGGTGATGCGTGATGGGTACAGAATCGGAGCTGATGGCTGATTGCTGATGGCTGATAGCCGGATCAGAGGAAGACAACCGCTCGGCAATCGCTTGCCGCAATGTTGCCACTTCAGCTGAGAGTTCCGCCGTCCTCGACGGCGCCTCGCCACGCCAGAAGGGAATATTGGGTGGTGCTCCATGGGCGTCTTCCACCCGCACCTTGCCCCTCTCTATGCCCTTGATGCGCCAGGAGGTATTGCCTAGCAACATGATGTCGCCCGCCAGACTCTCCACCGCAAAGTCTTCATCGACCGATCCCACGACCGTGCCTTCAGGCTCCGCGACTACGGCATAGTTCGCGGTGTCCGGGATGGCCCCGCCGCACGTGATCGCCGCCAGTCGCGCCCCTCGCTGGCCTTTGATGCGGCGATTGATCCGATCGTGGAACAGATGGGCCAGACCCCGCCCGCGATTGGTCGCAATCCCATCCGCCAACATCCGCAGCACCTGATCGAACTCCGAACGAGACAAGTTCCTATAGGGGTCGGCCCGCCGGCAGAGAGCGAACAGATCGTCTTCCTGCCAGGTCTGCGTCGCTGCGGCGGCCACCAACTGCTGCGCCAAAATATCGAGCGGAGCCGGCGGCACGGCAATGCGATCCAAGACTCCTGTTCGAATTGCACGCATCAGCGCCGCACATTCGAGCAAGTCATCCCTCGTCATCGCGAACAGTCGGCCCTTGGGAATGGCCTTGATCCAGTGACCGGCCCGGCCAACCCGTTGCAGACAGGTGGCAATCGCGCGAGGCGAACCGATCTGACAGACGAGATCCACGGCACCGATATCGATGCCGAGTTCCAGCGAGGCCGTGGCAACGACGACGCGCGTCTTGCCGCTCTTGAGCCGTTCTTCCGCCGACAAGCGAATCTGGCGCGAGAGGCTGCCATGGTGCGCCGCGACGACGTCAGCGCCTAAATCTCGCAGTCGCTCTTCCAGGGAGTGCGACACTCGTTCGGCAAGACGCCGCGTATTGACGAAGACCAAGGTCGAGCGATGCTGGCGGACCAGCTCGGCGACGCGATCATAGACATCGGCCCAAATAGCATTGGTCGCCACGGCGCTCAGTTCGTCTTTCGGTACCTCCACGGCCAGATCCATTTCACGCTTGTGCCCCACATCGATGATCGTCGGCATCGGACGAGCGCCCACCAGGAACTGCGCGACGGTTTCAATCGGCCGTTGTGTCGCGGAGAGGCCGATGCGTTGGGGTTTTGTGAGCGTCAGCGCTTCCAATCGCTCCAGCGACAGAGCCAGATGCGCGCCGCGTTTATTCGGCGCAACAGCGTGGATTTCGTCGACGATGACGGTCCGGACCGTCTGGAGTAGCCGGCGGCTCTTCTCTGCCGTCAATAAAATATAAAGCGACTCCGGCGTGGTGACGAGGATATGGGGCGGCCGCTTGAGCATCTGCTGGCGCTCCGTCATCGGCGTGTCGCCAGTGCGGACCAGCACACGGAGTTCCGGCATCAAGAGCCCGGCAGACAACGCTGCGTTGCCGATTTCAGCCAGTGGCTGCTGGAGGTTTTTCTGTATGTCGTTGCTGAGCGCTTTCAGCGGCGACACGTAGAGCACCTGCGTATGGTCATCGAGTTCACGAGCAAGGGCTTGTTTGAAGAGACGATCGATACAGGAGAGAAAGGCGGCGAATGTCTTGCCGGAGCCTGTCGGCGCGGCAATCAGAACATCAGCCCCTGATTGAATGGCCGGCCAAGCCTGAACCTGGACATCGGTCGGAGTCCCGACTGACGACGTGAACCATTCGGCAATGAGCGGATGAAATCGAGAGAGGGGCATGGCACGTGATCGTACCACGCCACCAGAGGAAGCTCTACCAGCTAGGGGAGCGCGCGAACGTAGACATCTAAAGCGGCGGCGGCTGGAGGAACTGTGACCAGATTGGGCGCCGAGGAGACAAATGCCACGAATGCCCCGTTCGTGGTAACGACTGGCGACAAATTATTGGACCCAGCTGTAGCAGGACTTCCTGAACCATCCTTGGACACCAACGTGGTTTGCCCATTGGGGAACGCCATGCTCGTCTGTGTATCGTGGAGGTAAATCTGCTGACCAAAATTTCCGACAAGATTCGTGGCGTTGGACACGAACGCGATAAACCGGCCGTCCGCGCTGATCGTAGGCGATGTATTCGAAGAGCCAGAGGTTGCAGGACCTCCCGAATCATCCTTGGACACCAGGCCAAGCTGGCCAGTTTGCCGGTCATGAACATACACCTGATTTCCGGTCACTCCTGTCATCAGATTGGCGGTGGAGGAAAACGCGATAAATCTCCCGCCAGTGCGATTAATTGAAGGTTCGGTCGACGACCCAGCCGCCGAATTGCCCGCGGTGTCGACCGATGCACGATCGGTGCGGGGGCGAATACGCAACGTGACCGGACCGCTCGCCGTATTCCCTCCTGAGTCAGTGACACGAAAGGTTGCGGTAAAGGCGTTTGCCGTGGTTGCCGTTGGAGTACCAGAAATGACGCCCGTCGCGGTGTCGAGGGTAAGTCCTAACAGAAGCAATGCAGGAGCGACATCGGTCCATGTATATGGTGGAGTGCCGCCTGTTGCAGAAAGTGTCGAAGAGTAGCCCACATTGTCGACCACACCGAAATCGGCTGCGGTCGTTGACACCGCAAAGGCCGGGGTACTGCCCCCCCCGCCGCCACCCCCGCTGCCTGGACAGCCTAAGAGTCCAAACCCAAGGGCAATGATCGACAGCACAGATGCAATGGATTTCATGCCTGGCATTCTCCTACATATTCTTCTTTCACGCAACAGTTGTACCATCTTGCACGACTGTGAAAAGATGGACCAACCTTAGGATGGAGGTATGGAGTGACGCGACAGGCGACATCATCGCTCGTTGTGCTGGGATCTGGCTACACAGGACTGGTGTTGCACAGAACGGTAACCTCGCAAGGGCGGACTGTCTATGCCACCAGCAGGAATCCCCTGAACAATCTCGCAGGCGTTTCTTCGGAACAGTGCCTGAAGTTCGATTTGGAAGACCCCTCGACCTGGCTGAACATTCCTGTGAACGCCGATCTCATTTGGTGTTTTCCCGCCACACCGCTCGATCAGGTACAGGCCTTCGCACGCTCGCTCGGCGCACCACCTCGACGTATGGTCGTCTTAGGGAGCACGTCCACCTACGAGGAGTCCGATTGCTCCACCGAATATCCTCCACCATGGATCGACGAATCCGCCCCGATCGATCTGAGCAAGCCGCGTGTGCAGGGCGAGGAGTATCTACGACAACATCATGGCGCGATCGTGCTGCGCGTGGCTGGCATCTATGGGCCGGGCCGGAATCCCCTCGAGTGGATCAAGAGCGGTCGCATCGGATTATCACACAAGTACGTGAACCTGATTCATGTGGAAGACTTGGCCGCCATCTGTTTGCTTGCGCTGGACAAGGGGAAGCCCGGCGAAGCCTACAACGTTAGCGATGGACAACCTCATACCTGGAATGAAATCTGCGCAACGGCGCAACAGCGATGGGGCGTGATATCGGCAACAGCAGCAGTAAAAGAAGCGCCCTCATCGGGAAAACGAATCAGCAACGCCAGGCTTCGAGCAGAGATCGGCTACGCTCTGAGGCACCCAGACTTATACGAAGCTCTATCTTTGATCGAATCAGCGGACAGGGAGCAGACACTGGATGGTCAAAATGGCTTCCAGCAAGGCCCGAGGCGAGAGAGAACCGGAGGCGTACCCTCTGGAGAGAACTGAAAGCAGATATCGTCCCCGCCAATATTGATATAGCACCAGCCCTCTTTTTCTCTTAGCGGGCGGTCAAACTGGCTTTCCAACTAGGCCGCAGGCGAGTCACAACCGGAAGCGTACCCTCTGGGTACGTTGAGGATTGTGGCGAGTCGAGAACGACGTTGGAAGCCAGTTTCACCGCCCGATTAGCGGAGAAGAGCCATCACGGCCAGACACACCAGCAGATTATTGATGGCGTGGGCTAGGATGCCGGGCAACAGACTTCCGGTTTTTTCATACATCCAAGCCCAGAGGACGCCACTCCACAGGACGCTGATGAAGCCGACCAATCCATAGCCATGGGCGATGGCGAAGATGCTCGCGCTGATCAGTGCGGCGGGCAGGAAGCGGAACTTTCGGCGCAGGATGGCGAACAGGAGCCCGCGAAACGCGAGTTCCTCAAACAGAGGCGCAAAGATCACGTATTCGACTAAACTCATGGCCGTTTGGGTGGGCGAGGCCCAGACGAGATCTGCGTCGAACCATTCGGCCCAGTGACTCGCCAGATGAAACGGCTCCGACAGCCGATCCATGACCCACTCGCCCCACAAACCCGCTGCCACTACCGCCCATACCGCGGCCATTAGAGGACCGACACGGGTCCATCCAATGTTCAACCCAAATCCTTCACCGAACGTCATGCCGGCCGGCCGGAAGAGATGACGATAGGCCAAGAGCAGTAACGGCACATTCGTCATCGGAATGGCCAACGCCCGGAGCGAGGAGTTCTCGGGCGGCGCATAGATCAATAATACCGCCGTGAGCATCGCACCGATCGCACCCCCGCGCAGCAACACCGCTGTTCCTATACCGCCCGGCCAAGGCGGCGGCACGCCCGGTTCATGAAGCCGGACGAAACTGGAAGGCTCATTCCGCCTGAACCAGAGCAGCAGGCACACCACGGTGCCGACGGCCATCGCTCCAAGTTCAATGAGCGTCAAGCGATGCGACCAGACAAACTGGCGGTCGACGCGCACCGCGGCCTGCGCCTCAATATTGGCCACGAGCGCGGCATCGTTAGCACGGTGTGCCAGGCGTTCAGCCAGGCGATCGTAAAACCAGCCGGCAGGCAACGCCTCTGCCAGCTCTGCTTGCCACAAGACGTACCGGTCCGCGTCATGAACCGGTCCCTCACCATAGGCAGCCATTATGAGATCGGCGAACTGAGGTAGCGGGTCTTCTGTCCCGGCCCACTCATGCGCGGAGAGAAGTGCCTGCGAAACATGACCGGCCTCGGCTTGGAGAATCGCCAACTGAAGGGGGACCAACGGGTCTTCAGAAATCCTCGCCAGTTCTTGATACCATTCAATCTCGTGCGCCCGTTCGGCCTCGCTGTCGCTAGAGGCCCAGGCCAAGAGCTGCTGTTCCCACTGGGGCGCGCGCTTGAGTCCTTCCTGCACATCCCTGGTTCGACTGACCATCAGACTGAGCGCTCGCTCGGGCGACTCGATCCGCTCCAGCTTGGATGACGATGCCGACAGCCATACCACCGACGCCAGAGCCACGATGAGGAAGAGCGCGGACAACAGTGTGACCCTGGGCGAGAACTGCCCAGAATAGACCCCGATTGTCGGTGGCATGTCTGTGGCTCGCCACCAGGACTTGGGCTGCGGCGGATCGTTGAGAGAAACAGCGGCTGATTCCATCGTCGTTCGAACTATAACATGCTGTTTTTCTATCTCGAAACCCCTCGGAATGGCTATGCAAGGAAGGAGACCGTCCAGAATACCCGTGGCCGAAGGCAACTCAACTCCGCTATACTAGCCTCTCGTTTGAGGCGTGAGCGAGACAAGCAAGACGTGCGCGGCAGGCGCGACGCGCGAAGATAAAACTTCCGCCCAGTCGCGCTTTTCTCGCAAGTCACGCGAGTCTCGCATTTTTGGAGTGATATGCCAGTTCAGAACTTCATCCCCCCCCGCCGACTGCTCCTTGGTCCAGGGCCGAGCATGGTGCATCCGCGAGTCCTACGCGCGCTCTCAACCCCCCTAGTCGGCCACCTGGACCCGGCCTTTCTTGGGGTCATGGACGATATCCAAACCCTGTTGCGCGTCGTCTTTCAGACCAAGAACCACTTCACCATCGCGGTCTCCGGCACCGGCTCAGCCGGTATGGAGGCGTCGATCGTGAATATCGTTGAGCCGGGCGATGCGGTGATCGTCGGGGTCAATGGTGTGTTTGGCACGAGATGGGCCACCATCGTCGAGCGCTGTGGCGGCAAAGCGATTCGTGTGGAAGCCCCGTGGGGACAGATCATAGAACCAGAGGCGATTGAACTGGCATTGCGCCGATCCGGCCCGGTGAAAGCCGTGGCCCTCGTGCATGCCGAAACCTCGACCGGCGTTTGGCAGCCGCTTGAGCCGATCTCCAGCCTCTGCCGCGACTATGACACGCTCTTCCTCGTCGATGCCGTGACTTCGCTGGGAGGCGCACCGGTCGAGATCGATCGTTGGGGCATCGATGTCTGCTATAGCAGCACGCAGAAGTGTCTAAGCTGTCCGCCTGGCTTGTCTCCCTTCACTCTCAGCGACCGTGCGTTGGCCGCCATCAAAGCCCGGCGCATCCCATGCCAGAGTTGGTACTTGGATATGGCATTGATCGCGGACTACTGGGCCGATGGCACCAGAGCCTATCACCACACGGCGCCGATCTCGATGCTCTATGCCTTGCGAGAAGCGTTGCGACTCGTCGAAGAAGAGGGATTGCCTGCCCGCTTCGCTCGCCATCAGCTCAATGGCGAGGCCTTGATTGCGGGCTTGACCGAACTCGGGCTTCTTCCCCTTCCCCCGACGGGCCATCGGCTCCCGATGTTGACCTGTGTCACGGTCCCCTCGCATCTTCCTGAAGCCGAGATACGGGCGAACTTGCTCTCGACCTATGGCATTGAAATCGGCGGCGGGCTCGGCCCGCTCAAAGGGAAGGTCTGGCGCATCGGCTTGATGGGTGAATCATCGACCGAGGCTCATGTCTTGACCCTACTCAATGCGCTGGAAGGACTTTTTATCCGCGGCGGCTGGCTGTCCACTCCCGGGATCGCACTCCAAGCTGCCTCACGGATCTATAGCCGTAGGGCATCCTGACCGCAGAGGACATCGATACACCATGATGAAGTCCGTTGCCATTCGCTCAGTGCGCGTCATCGACGGAACCGGTCGAACAATCGAGCGGGCTACGGTTGTCGTGCGTGGCGCCACGATTACCGCTGTCGGATCGGATCGAGACCTCTCCATCCCGCGTGGAGCAACCAAGATCGATGGCCGGGGACTCACGCTGTTGCCGGGCCTGATCGACTGTCATGTGCATCTCTGCCTCGGCGCTGAACCGGATGTCGTCGATGCCATCGCCAAAGAGACATCCTCACTGACGCTACTGAAAGCCGGCCAGGCCGCGCAGCGGACCCTGGATGCAGGCTTTACCACCGTGCGCGACGCGGGGTCGCGCGACCACGCCATCTTTACGCTGCAACGGGCTATCGACACAGGACTCGTTCCCGGCCCTCGCATTATCGGAGCAGGCCTGGCGATTTGTATGATCGGCGGCCACGCTAGATTTATCGGTCAAGAGGTGGAAGGAGCAGAGCAAGTCCGTTCCGCCGTACGTGAGCAAATCGCCGCCGGAGCTGCTGTCATCAAAGTCATTGCGTCAGGCGGCGTCCTCACGCCCGGCACCTCGCCGGACCAGGCCCAAATGACCGTGGAGGAACTTCAGGCTGCCGTGGACGAAGCGCAACGAGCTGGACGGAAAGTCGCCGCCCATGCCCATGGATCATCGGGGATGAAGAATGCCATCCGCGCCGGAGTCCATTCGATCGAGCATGCCACGCTCATGGACGAAGAAGCCGCGAGCATGATGAAACAGCAGGGTGTCTTCATGGTGCCGACACTCTCCGCGCTGGCCACCACTGCCGCCTGCCGACTCGGGTGCGGCATTCCTGAAAGCGCCTTGGACAAAGCGAAATCCATGACGAAGCGCCATCAAGTGAGCTTCAAGAACGCATTGCGGGACGGTATCCAGATTGCGATGGGAACGGACGCCGGAACGCCCTTCAACTTCCACGGCGAGAACGCCCAGGAGCTTGAACGAATGGTCGCCTTCGGAATGAGCCCGATGCAGGCGATTCTCGCCTCGACCTCCGCAGCAGCACGCTTGATCGGGATTCAGGACCAGGTGGGAACCATCGAGAAGGGGAAACTGGCGGATCTTCTGCTATTCGAGGGAAATCCACTTCGTCGCATTGACCTGCTCCGTGACCGCAGCAGGATTATCGGCGTCATGCAGGCAGGCAAGTTTGTCGCAGGACCGCTTTCAAGGACGTGAAACGTTACATCCATTAATCGGTACTGAATCGAACAGACAAGGTCAGATGAATTTGGGCCTCGAAGGACCGCTCCCGGCCAAGAGCGGAAGTTCGGCGCCGAGATCGCACCGCCATAAAGCGGTCCTCAGCCCTGTCGCATTAACGTCGGAGATGACCGGCGGACAGTAGGCGGGCAAAGCCCGTCGATAGGACGTCCGTGTCGATCGACCTGTTAAACGGCGCATTGGCGCGCTCACCGAAACCTGCGGCCAGGGTCACCTCTCGTCAACGACTACTTCGAACACCCCTTCGGTCTCCATCTCCATTCGAAACATCGGCAGCAGAGGCGCCTCACAGTAGTAGTGTGCGGAGAAAACTCCGCGAAATACGTTCTTCTCGAAGAACCCTACAGCACGGCCCGTGTACCGCATGCGAATCGAGACACCCGCAGTTGTCGATTCCCACGTTGCGATGCTAAAGAGAGTCTCCCCCTCGCTGACTTCAACATCGCCAATTACATCGAAAACCGATGGCGCGTCTGGATCAGTGGAGATTTCGTCAGTAAGTGCAATGTACTCCACGTCCATTAATTTCTTGTCTAAAGCGAACCTCAACAGCTCGTCGTGAGGCATGGACCACTGTAGTTTGGCGCGAACGCGCGAGTCCGAATCGCGGTAGACAGTTCCGCCTGTAATCGCAATTCGAAGTCCGCCCAGACGACGACACGTCTCGTCTAGGCGTTGAACTTCTACATCGGGAAGAGGGATGTTGACCGACCAGGTTGACTTACCGTGGCGGATCTCGCCACCCCGGATTGGTGCTCGTGAACGGAGGCCCTCTGCCAACGGGTTTCCGAGATCCACAATTGGCGGAGTGCAGTCCCTCCGAACTGCATCAGGAGATAGCAAGCCAGCGAGCTGTTTGGCTAAGGAGGCAGCGTCTGAGATGGTCAGATCAACGAGCGGCTTTTCAGCCGAAGTCTGCGATGTGTGGTGGACGGTGAGGCGCACCCCGTTGAGAATGGCAGCATATGCCGCCGAAACCTCAGGATGGCGTGCATACGTAATTGCTTGCTCAATCGCATCCACGTCAATAGGCTCATGCGGTGCCTTCGTCTCCAACACCCATCGCCCCGCGCCAAGCACAGAGAGCACGAAATCTGCGCGTCCGCGAAGCGGCGGATCGCTCGGCTTTTTTCGACCAAGGGACTGCCGTGCATACGTGAGCGAAAGTTCACGCGAGATGTCATTGGACGTACCTCGCCGGTACCCTAATGCAGCTAGCAGAGGCTCCGCAATTTCTGCGCGCACATCGGTTTCGTTGGCGCCTTCAAGTCTCACATAGTCCTCCTCGAACCAAGCCGGGGGTGAGGGCGCCGTCTAACGTCCGAGCTGAGGCGCGGCCCGGTCAGGGACGGCGCCTCCAGCGAGTGGTTAGGGCTGCGGCTTGCTTAGCCCACTCGTAAGTTTAAGTAACTCGTCCGCCACATATCCCCTGAGAATCCGCAGCGACACCGCTATCGTTGACGCATCAAGAGTGCGCACGTATTCGTTCTCTCCAATGGTTAGCAAGTGGTGCCACCAACCATAGCCAATTCGATTATGCAGAGACATCAGTCCAAGCAAATGCTCTGGTGAAACTGCATCGACGAACAAGGATCTTGGGACTGCAATCTTTTCGCTAGATATTCCTTCTTTGACGCCAGCATAGAAGTTTTCGAAAACATTCTTCCTGATTTTTGGTGTCTTATGAACAAGACCAAGATGTAGCGCAGTAATTACAAAAATGTCCGTGTAAGCATAGGAGATACTCAATCCCGATTCGCTAACATCAATCAGAATGAGGATTACCCCTCCTTGGACACCGACCCCAAAGGGTGAGGATTCAAATCCAAGCCTAGAGCAGAACTCCATATCTGGACGCAGAATTGCCTTATGAATATCCCAGCTTGACGTGGTTGCCGCTCGTTTATCCTTCTTATTTGTAATGAGAACAGTTTTGAGCTGAATCTTTCTAACGCTGTCTCGATCATCAAGGATGATGTCAAAGCCATCTCTATCTACATCTGGCGTGTAAAGGCTTAAGTCATATCCATCCAAGGCTGCAGATAACTTAAGGTCATAGAACAACTTATAGTTGATCAGAGACTCCTTTGTTCTGCTATTCACGTCTGCCAGCAGAAACTTTTCCAATTGACTGCTCATGAGACGATCTCTCCACACAGCTCTACCAATGTTTAGACGGATCCGCGTAAGAGCTGGATCCGACCATTTCTGTCCGTATAACACGCCACTACTGTTCGTGAAGAATATGCCATGCTCGTTGTCGTTTCAATGAATTGCGACGGTGTGACCATTTATCACGGGTTCTTATGCGGATCGGTGTAAGCCCCCCCTGATAGCCGTCGGTCGTGTACTTCGGCTTTGGGTCGAGGGTGTGTGAAAACGTGGGCCGCATCCGTACGGAACAGTTCGTTCTTGCCCACGTCACATACTTCATTGACCGAGTGGACTGTAACAATTAATTCGGGAGTCGGTTGCCAT
>JANYEF010000422.1 GCA_025363325.1 Nitrospira sp.
TTCGATCTTAAACAAGACGGAGCAACTGACTGAACGAGTGCAACGGGCCGTCACACCCACGAACGCTCTGGCCAAAGAATATGGGGACGCTGACATTTCGAAGGTGTTTCCGGCGAATGGGAATACCGATCCGGGCACGGAAGACTATGCTGAGCACGTAGCGAAGAATTTCTCTGAATGGACGGTGGAGGTCGGCGGCTTGGTGCAGACACCGATGAGCTGGTCGCTCGAGGCACTGAAAGAATTGCCATCGCGGACGCAGATCACCCGCCACGATTGCGTCGAAGGCTGGAGCGCCATCGGCAAGTGGACCGGCGTCCCGCTCGGCGATCTGATGCATCAGGTTCAGCCGTTGCCGAATGCCAAGTTCGCCGTCTTCCATTGCGCCGATGTGGACGATGAAGGCGTGGCCTACTACGAGAGCATTGCCCTGGCCGACTGCTATCATCCACAGACAATCCTGGCGTACGAGTTGAATGGCGCCCCGCTGGACATTCCTCATGGCGCCCCGATTCGACTCCGGTTTGAACGCCAGCTCGGCTACAAGCAGGCCAAGTATGTGATGATGATCGAATTGGTGGAGACGCTTGCCAGCATCGCCGGCGGGAAGGGTGGGTATTGGGAGGATGATCAAGGCTACGAGTGGTACGCGGGGATATAAGTGTGGGAGTTCTGCGCATAGATATGGGGCATCCGGCGGTCGGTGAAGCATCTCTGGATTACGGTCGCCATGTTTGGCCCTTGCAGCCCCGTCGAACCTGTTCCACATGACAATATCGGATCTCACAACGTACCCTACGCCGGCGATTACGATTGCGAAGAAGATCCGAACCGCGATGGTTTCCGTAGCGGAAGAGAGGGAGTGCACCATGTTTGAACGCATCACGATCGGCTTGAGTGTGATCTTGGCAGGGCTGCTCCTGACCTGGGTGGTCGTCAATGCGGAAGTCGGCATGAAGGCACCAGACATTACGAACGAGACCTGGCTGAACAGCACGCCTTTGCATCTGTCTGACCTGAAGGGCAAGGTGGTGATGGTCGAGTTCTGGACATTCGGCTGCTACAACTGCCGCAATGTCGAGCCCTACGTGAAACAATGGCATCAGAAGTATGCGGACAAGGGTTTCGTGATTATCGGCGTGCATTCGCCGGAGTTCTCTTACGAGCAGGATTTTGCGAAGGTGAAGCAGTATATCCAAGAACACGACATCCGCTTTCCCATCCCCATCGACAACGACTTCTCGACGTGGAATCGCTATGGTAACCGTTATTGGCCTGCGATGTATCTCATCGATAAGCAGGGTGTGGTTCGCCATGTGCGGATCGGTGAGGGTGGGTATCAGGAAACGGAACGGCTGATCCAAACGCTGTTGGCTGAGACGTTCTAATGCGCAATGTCAAGCGAGATGGGCGAGACTAGCGGGAAAAGCGTGACTGGCAGAGAAAGGGCTCACACGTCACGCGAGTCTCGCTCCTCGCGCTTATCGCGCGCCACCACACCCAACCGTAGCTTTTGGCACCGAACGGTGGCTTGTCATACCCGCCCGTCTTCCTGTCGAATGCTGTTGGTTGTGAATCGTTGCTGAAGTTCTCCTGGCACATTTGGAATATAGGTGGTGCCGCTCGAACTCTGGTTCCATCTTGCGGGCCAGTCGGCATCCTCCGATTGCTAGCCTCTCTGCCCACGCATGGTGGGGACCGGTCAATATGTCATCCAGAACCTTGACGCGAGGACCGGGTGCACACTACACTTGCGAATTACTGGTATTTAAGGAGGAGCTCCTATGGCTGAACTGGGCGTGATCAAAAGCGGGAAGAAGTCATCGGTGTCACAAGATGCGGCTGGTTTGACCATTCAGTTGGCGGCTGGCCTAGAAAAGATTGGGCTTGCCATGAAAAGCCGGACATGGCGGCGAGAAGGCCGAGCAGGTCTTGGCCCGTTACAGCGGCAGGTCCTCACGCTTCTTCGGTCCAAGCCTGGGCAACGCGCGACAGTCTCCACGGTGGCGAATGAGTTGGCCGTCAGGCTTCCGACTGCGTCGGAAGTAATCGCGACGCTCGAACGGAAGCAGTTGGTCCGACGGCGTCGAGACATGAGCGATGGACGGATTGTGATGGCGCATTTGACGGCCAAAGGGAATCGGTCCTGTGGACCCTCTTCCCGTATGCCCGATCGGTTGGCGATTGCGACGGAGGCACTCTCGGCACCGGAACAAGTCGTCCTCCTCACGTCCCTGGTGAAGGTGATTCGTAGCCTCCAAGAACAGGGGGAGATTACTGTCGCGAGGATGTGTGTGTCCTGTCAGTACTTCCGCCCCAATCAACACGGCAATGCCGATCGGCCACATCACTGTGACTCTTTGAACGTTCCGCTCGGTGATCGGTCGCTACGTCTTGATTGTCAGGTGTACGAACCGGCATCGTCCGCACAGGTCAATGAGGCCTGGACAAACTTTACTGGCTCTCGTACGGCCTAAGGCCCGTTGCTCTAGCCGCTCAGGTGGGATCGGGATGGGTGGGCTTGCAGGAGAGGAGGAGAATCATGAGTGAAGGAAGAACAGTCATTCTCTTGAAAAAAGGCTCGACCCGCTCATCAGAGGATGAATGGCTCGGGCCTGAATCCCATATGCCGAATTTGAGTCGGGAGCTCCGCCGTCGTGAACCGAGGCGGATGGGCGTCTCTTCCGGTTGGGTAGTCGGTGGGATATTTGCGGCAGGCGTGGCAGCAGGATGTCTTGCGATGCGCTTCTTCGACCGACGGTCTTGGACCTCCTAACAGGATGCTTTCATCGGCTGCGTCCTTGCTGGACAGCCTTTTTGAGAATCCTGATGGAGTGCTCTTCTGTTGTGCCACATGGTTGAACCATCGAAGTTCTGCTGTGCCGGATTGGTTTCTCCGCACCCTCCCAGCCCCTGCCATCTTTTTCAGTGCAGCACTTTTGAGTACAAGAGGTAATCGGCTTCGATCTGCGCGAGTAGATCGTCCAGCGCGGCTTGGAGAGCTTCAGCAATGGGGGCCTGATCCGAACTTGTAATCCACCGAACGCTCGACCCCACCGTTTCCTTTTCCACCAGATAGGACTTGACCGGCTGATTTCCCGAAGGGCCTAGGGCTGATTCCAGGCGCAGGCTGTAGCGGTAGTTGCCGCGGGATCGCATCGTCAGCCAGGCTTTGACGGTCAGAGTGAGATCGGCTGGTCTGTCGCCTACCGAGGCAAAGGTCCGACGCGATTGGATGTAGTCTATTGTAGAGGAGCGAAGATCCTGTGCAGGCCAGTCAAGCAAGGCAATGCCTGGCCTATGATCGGCTCCTTCCACTGCGAGAAATGGCACAACTACATTTAATGATTGCCCAATGGTGTTAGGCGAAACGGCTGGAGACGCTGGGGTGACGTGAATCCGGTGGACACAACCCCAGCTGAGTAACAGGAGGCCGCTGAGAAGTATTCGAGAGGATTGGCGGAGGAGACGGTCGCCGCTCACGGATTCGTCGTGGTCGTGGTGGGCGGATTGAGCATGTCCAAATCCTTCAAGGCGCGCAGGGCCTGTTCACGGTATGGTCGGTCTGTGGGATTGGTATAGGTGTCGATCACGCGTCGGTAGGTGGCACGGGCTTGGGTGTACTGGCGCTTGATGGCGAAGTATTGGCCCAGCGCGAGCCAGTTTGTGGCCGCGGCTTCGTTGGCAGTGTTCATCAAGGCAAACTCCCGTTCGACTGCTGTGGTGCCTTGTTGGCCGGCCCGTTTCCTGACGGTGTCTCCCATCTGGCTCGCCATCGCTTCAATCTGCTCATTGTCCCGGATCGCGGATTCCACTCGATTGGTTTTCAGGTTGTCATAGAACGCGCCGGCATGATTCTTAATCAGGCTCGCCCTCTCTTGGTAGGTGTCGTGGGCACAACTCGCCAGTATCAGGCCGCAGGCAACGAGCACCATGGATCTGTACGCTGCGAATCGGGGTCTTGTCATGGGTCGTGCTCCTTGGATCAGTTCCAGGTGAGGATTCAACACGCTCGATGCAGTGTATCCTACCGAATTCGGAGAGGAAACGCGACCGTGCGTCACCAACTCTCTCGCGACCTCTAGTGACACATGAGTCTGAAGTATGGTAAAAATCCAGCTCATTGTGCGGACCCTGTTTCGTCCCCATCGTCTAGCCTGGCCTAGGACATTGCCCTTTCAAGGCAGTAACACGGGTTCAAATCCCGTTGGGGACACCAAACCTGCCTCTCTTCCTCTCGGTAGCCGACTTGCTGTTTTAGTCTTCTCATTCCGTTGAGTTTGTCGCGTGAGCTGGATACACTGGAACGTTCCTGCAGGGTAGCCGTGCGAGACAGGCGGGACGAGCGAGACGGGCCAAAGGCGGTGAGAGCCCAGTCTGTCCATGTCGCACCGTTCTCTCCTAATCTCGCGCGTCACGCGTCACGGCCTGTGGCGATGATGGACTATTTCAGCATCCTACTAGGATGTTGCGGCGACGGAGATGCAATGCGTGGACATCAGGCGATGTTGTGGACTGGGATCATCCTCGTGACAGGGGTAGTCTGTCTTGGGGTGGCGGAGCCACAGCTCTCGAAGGGTGGGCAGGTGGTTTTGTCGGCCGAGGCAAGTCGAGGCCTGGATGGCGCTCCAATGGTCCTCATTCCTGCCGGTCCATTCCCCATGGGTAGTTACGACGGCCTCCCAAACGAGCGGCCTGAACACACTGTGACGCTAGATGCCTACTACATCGATCGGTATGAAGTCACCCTCAGCCTCTATCGGAAGTTTCTGGAA
>JANYEF010000429.1 GCA_025363325.1 Nitrospira sp.
CGGCTTCTTTCATTGTCCCCTCTGCAGGCAATTGGCCGATGAGATAGCCGGGGGAGTCGGGATGCGTGAGCAAATCTGAGACGGGAGCGAACGCCTTCGCTGTTTCGCTATAAAGGTAGAAGCCCACGAGGTCGCCCTTCAACGCCTTGAGTAGCTCCTGATTCAATGTGCGATCGAACTCGTGAAGCCCCTTGCATGCGATCAGTGCGCTGATGATTCGCAGCAAATCGATCCGTGGTGAGGAGGTGCCCATATGTGGGCACTGTAGCATGGCAAGGGAATATTGGGAAAGACACCGCGAGATTCGAACGATTACTCGTGAGCCGATCGAGCCTTGAGCGCATCCAACCGTTTCTTCTCTAGGCTCACATGCAGTGATTTCTCTTGTGTGACGATCACGGCGCCCGGTGCCTGTCCCTTCGCTTTCTTGACCCACTTGCGACGGGTATAGATGATGTCGCCTTTGCCGCTTTTCTTGAGATCGCTGTACAGCAGAGCCAAGGTCGCCGCATCGCGTAAGGTTTCGGGAGGTACGTCGGCTCCTTTTTCGAGGCGCACCACCACATGGGAACCGGGAGCGCCCCGAGCATGGAGCCAAAGGTCGTCGCTCTTGGCGAGGCCGAATGTCAGCTCGTCGTTCTCGCGCGCGTTTTTTCCGACATAAATCATCAAACCGTCTGATGAGGTGAAGCGGCGGAACGGACCTTGATGCTGTTCTTGACGGACCTTTCCTCCGCCTTTCCGCGAGAGGGATCGTTCGCGCATTATCAGATGCGGTTTCTCAGGAAGCTGCCAGGTTCCCTGTTCGATGGCGGTTAATTCTCGGCACAGAGCCTCCAATTCTTTCTGCCCTTCTTCGATGCGTGGGTGTAGCTCCCGCTCTGCAGCCAGGTGCTTCCGATGCTTTCGGAAGTAGTCGTCCATATTGCCTTGGGGAGTCTTAGTCTGGTCCAGCGGGATCGTTAGGTTGGGAAGCTCCTCATCGAAATAATCCACCACGGATACGTCGGTCTGGCCTTTGCGGATGGTCCCGAGGTTCGCCTTGATGAGCTCGCCATAACGGGCGTAGGGTTTGTACTTCTCTGCTTTCGCGAGGTCTTCCTGCCATGCCTCAATGCGGCGGCGAAGCTTCTTGATGGATTTTCTGAGTATCCCTGCCCGGGCGTTCCGCACGGTCTCGACGTCTGAAGCGATTTCTGCCTTGTGGTAATGGGCTTCGATGGCAGCCGACAGAGGAAATGGTGATTCTGGGCTGTCCCGGCTGAATCGTGCGTGATCGGCGGCAGCTCGTTCTCGTTGCGAGTGAACGGGTGGAACATACAGCTGTCCCACGAGGTCCTTCACCCCGTTCAACTCTCGTCGGATACGGCCTGCATCATCGAGCACGAGGAGATTCGATGTCTTCCCTGTCAGTTCTGCGACCAACGTGCAGGGGCCTTCCTTGGCGGTCAGAGCAAGCTGAACAATCCGGTCTCCTTGAATCTGTTCGACTCGGTCGATTCGCGCGCCTTGCAGATGGGCGCGAAGAAATTGGCAGAAGGGTGGAGGCGTCGGTGGATTCTGAAAGGCCGCTGTGGCGAAGTGGAGACGGGCGGTTTCGGGGTGGCATGAGATGAGGAGTCGGTGCGTTTGTCCCGGTGCGCGAATTTCCAGCACCAGCGTACGATCCGTCGGCTGGTGAATTTTTTGAATCCAAGCTCCGGCCAAGGCCGGAGCAAGTTCACTCGTCACCTTCGCAATTTCTGTCGCGGTCAGTGCCACGATTCGCCTCCGATCGGCCGCTGTGTGTGAAGAGAACGCCGTAGATTCACAATGAGTGAGGGAGCTTTCCCGCTCAGAGCATCGACTCGTGGGCCAGGTCCTTTTTGCCGCATGGGACCAAAGCGGTCACACTTCGTGGCGGTTTAGGCCGAATGTTGCTCGGCTGCACTCTACGATTCACTGCTGAAACACGCAAGCAGTCGTAGCAAGACCTGTGGCATTGCGATTGCTCTCTCCAGAGGAGGTAAACGGCTGGTCATACGTCTGCTAGGCTTAGAAGGGGAGTGGGTATGGCGTCGTGGGTTTCTACGTTAACAGAGGAGGGTCTCATGGAGTGCACAAGGTGTGACGGTCTCATGGTTACCGATAACCTGATCGACATGCGCGAGAGCAGTATTCCCATGTGGATGAAAGGCTGGCGATGTGTGTCCTGCGGGAACATTGTCGATCCGCTCATCCAAAGACATCGGATGATCCAACAGGCGGGAGCTTTGGGGTTACTTGGAAAAGAAGTGGCCACGCCGCGGCTCCGTCACGCGCTCAAAGCTACGGCCTAACTGCGTGATGGCGGTCGGTCGGCCCGACAATGCCAACTAGGGCCGATCCCTTGCCGTGACATCAAGTTCTGTTCAGTCTGATTTCAGCTCAGCTCCTGCTGCCCTGCCTGTCTTTTCCCCTAGCTATCAGCGTTCCATCTTGGCATCGAGCTGTATGGTTCAGACCCTCTGTTCAGAGGGATTGACGGGGCTTATTTACGTTGGCCTGTCGGTAACAGTAAATAGCTCGACAGGTTGGAGGAGGTGTGTGAGGCTCGCTCTAGTAAGGCACGCCTCTTGCGGAAACATCTCTTCGTGACACTCGACTCTATAACGGAAATCTTAAATCTGGCGACGACCCGAGCCAGTCGCCGGCATGATTGGCTGCGTGTCATGACCCTCAGTCTGGTTGTGACCGGGTCCTTTCTGCTGCAGGGTTGCCTCGCAGGAGCCTGGGTGGCAATGGTGGCAGTGGATTCAATGAGGGACAGCAATGTGACCTTTGGGCCGTTCGAGCAATCATGGGTGGCAGAGCAGGATCAATCGAGCGATGCTGCCCACAATTTGAAGGTGACGAGCGTGGCAGTCCTTCCGGTTGAGGGCGATCCGGAGATGGGCGCGCGGCTTGCCACCTTGTTGCAGCAGGAAACTGCGTTGCGTGTCGAAGTGCCGACGAGCATCGCGGCCGGAGTCACTGCAGCCGATCCGCGTTCGGCAATAGCCGATGATGCAGACCGCAGTGCCCGAGCCAAAGAAGTCACGCGGGACTTGGGTGTCGATACTGTTCTCGTCAGTCGCGTTGCCGCAGATTCGCCATCGCACCCGAGCGATTGGGGGCGGAAAGTAGAGGGCTCACAGCGCCTCTATTTATACCTCGTGGATCGCGACGGCCATCTACTCTGGAAGGACGAACTACCCTTCACGCTGGTAAAAGTTTCCACCTCGGCGCAGGAAGGATCCGTGCAGACCGATCTCAGCGATCGCGTGATGCAGCATGTCAAAGAACTGCGCCTTGATGAGCGTGGTTACCTACCGAAGAAAACTTTGCACAGGACCCCGAAAAAAATAGGCATTCTCACCCGCTAGACCCCGACACGCCTTTCCCCATACAGCGTTCTCGACACCGTTATTTGCGCGAAAAGCGGGACAGCTCGGAAGCTCCATCTTCGCGAGATGCGCCTGTCGTGCGCGTCTTGCTTGTCTCGCTCACGATTCACGAACGACGTGCGAAGAGACGGCCTTGTTGAGCATCCTACGGAATTTTCCTGCTGTTGTGCCACACATACGGACCACCGAAATTTTCACCTGCCAAAATAGTTTCTCCATAGCCTGCTAGCCCTTCTTGCAGCGCTCCCTCTCCTCCGGTACAGTCTAACTCCTTCATCTCGGAGCATGAGTTCTCCATGTCGTTGCTCGATGTGCCACTGCTGGCTCGTCTTCAAGCAGAGTTTCGCCTGTCGATGAAACGGCTCATGGGCGATCTCTGCCTGGATTTGGAAAGCCAATATGCAGACGTCGCGAAATCGTTGGCGTTGCCTGTGGCCTACTTCCGGTTCCTCGGGCAAGCGCTCGAGCGGGATGCGTACGCCCACTGGAAAGTCGTTGGCTGGATCGAGGCGCTGAACGATCTAGTCTACTTCATCGATCTGTTGCAACAGATTCGAGAGGAACAAAGTCCTCGTGAGTTTGCGGCGCAGTTGTTTGCCGAGTGCGAAGAAAAATTCTTCGAAAACAGTTATCTGGACGATCTGTTTCCACGTGGAGTCTCGCAGGCCTCGGGACTCGAACGGCGACTGAATGAACTCTGCGCACGCCTCACGCAGGAGCTGACACAGGAATCGCTCTGTCTCGTGCCGGGACTTCCGATGCTATGGTGCGCCTCTCGCAAGATCCCGTCGTGGACCGTGGAAGTACATCTTGGCCACAACGTCGAACGGGCAGAGATGTTCGGAACGATGGCAGTAGGGATGGAGGGCGCTATCTACGGGGCTCCTCCCTCGGTAAAGAGAGCCCTCAAGCAATCGTCCGGCCAGGCAGCCATTCTAGCCCGGCCCCTAGAGCTGTCCCTGAAGATCGGACGAACCGTGACGCCTCTGTGCACGATGAGAGGCGGTCGGTTGGAATGGAGCTGGACGCATCGGACACCAGTCGTGGCAATGGAGACTCGATCTGGTGCCGTGACAGTCGGGCCAACGCTTGTCTATGGGAAGGATCGCCAATCTCGTACGGTGGTCTCCACCTCAGCTGATCAGGTCGCGCGAATCGGGCGGGCATGGACCATCATTAAAGAGGCCTGGCCGGAAGGACAGGAGGTCTTCGCGCTCTTAACCACTCGAATCAACCCGCTCAAGGCCAAGGGCGTCGTCAGTTTCAGCTACCGCCACCGATCCGGGCTATCCTTTATTAACTGCTTCGACCGGGACAACCTCGATCTAATCGACGATCTGATCCACGAGAATAGCCATCACCATTTAAATCTTTTACTGCGCAAACAGATTCTCTATCACGGGGATCGCAACCAGCAGATATTTTATTCCCCCTGGCGCCGCAGCCTGCGTCCGCTCAGAGGTATCCTCCATGCGGCCTTTACCTTCACCATGGGAGCGATGCTCTTCGAACGACTATCGACGTGGGCGTCTGGGCGGGGTGGATCGGCTCGATGGGAAAAAGCAGGACTGACCTCGCGCGATCTGCAGAGAGCCAGGTTTCGCTGCCTCGAAGAAGTGGAATCCGTTCGCTACTCGATCCAGGATTTGGAGTACGCCAGCTGGCATCTCAAGTGGCTCACCGGCTCAGGCCAACGGCTGGTCAAGCAGTTGGCGGAAACGATCGAGCAGGTCGAGCAGAACATCGCACCCCACAGAAAAGCAGTCCTAGCCTCCCAATTCGGCCCAGCCCTCCGCAAGCATGTGAAGG
>JANYEF010000483.1 GCA_025363325.1 Nitrospira sp.
GCCTCGGGGGCCGATGTCATGGCGGCCCTGACGGGGTTCGTGGATGGGCTGATTATCGGGCGGTACAAGGATGCCATGCGGCAGGCCGGGGAGGGGGCGCAGGTCGCGGGAGCCAAGGATGGTTGCCTGGTGGCGCTGGGAGGCTACGGCCACCGGGAGTTGGCTCCCCATTCAGACATCGATGTCATGTTCCTGTATCGCGAGGATGCAGATGAGGCGGCGCAGGCTCTGTTCCGTGAGGTGCTCCACCATCTGTGGGGGTTAGGGTTCCAGGTCGGCTACTGCATGCGGACGGTTCAAGATTGCATCGAGCTGGCAGCGGAGGACATTACGATCCGTACGTCCATGATGTCGGCCAGGTTTTTGACTGGAAGCCCGTATCTATTCCAGGAGTTCCATCGCCAGTATTTCGGGGAGGTAGTCTACCGGGGGACAGAGCGTTTTATCGAGCAGCATATGGACGCGCGTCGTCGTGAATGTGAGAAGTTCGGAGAGACGGTCTATCTCCTCGAGCCGAACGTCAAGAAAAGCCAAGGAGGGCTGCGAGACTTCCATCTGCTCCGGTGGGCCGGCATGGCCAGGTTCCATGCCGCTTCACTGCAAGACTTGGCGGATCACGGCGAACTCTCCCCACAGGATTTACTCTCGCTGACGGAGGCGCGTGATTTTCTGTGGCGCGTCCGGGCGTTTCTGCACTTCGAAGCCGGGAGGGCGCAGGAGATTTTGACGTTCGACGAACAAGTTCGGCTGGCCTCCCTGTATGGATTCCAGGACCTTCCAGACCTTCTGGGGGTGGAGCAGTTCATGCAGCAGTATTACCGGCATACGATGGGACTCCACGAGGCCTTGGTCCGGTTTGTGGACCGTTGCTTGGCCGTGCCTGTGAGGCGCCGATCGACTCGCCTCCTGCCGGCGGCCACGGTGGACGGCTATTTCGTGGTGACCAGCCGGCATCTGACTGTTCCCTCTGAACTGCGGGCTCGGGTCCTGGATAGTCCGGACTTGCTCCTCCAGCTATTCGAGATGGCGAGGTCCCGTCGTCTCAAGATCGACACCGATTTGCTGGACGAGATCCACAGCCACATGGATAGCGTGTCGGACGAGGCTTTCCGGACCCCTGAGGTCAGCCGGATTTTTTTGAAGATCCTCGCCGGACCGGGAGAGGTGGCAGGCACACTTGAAGCGATGCATCGTGTGCATTTGCTGGAGAAGGTTATTCCGGTCTTTGCCAGGGTCCGAGGCCTGATGCAGTTCAATCATGTGCACAAGTACACGGTGGATAAACATACCCTGCTGGCGGTTGCCAAGGCCGAAGCGCTCGCCCAGGAGCCCGGTGTCATCGGGGCAGTCTGCCAGGAGATCAAGCGGATTGACCTCTTGCACCTGGCGATCCTGTTGCATGATATGGGGAAGGGGCGGAAAGAAGATCACAGCGAAGTGGGCAAGGTGATTGCGGCGGAGACGGCGGCGCTGCTGGGGTTTGACGAGCAAGAGACGAGGACGCTGGTCTTTCTCGTGCACAAGCATCTGCTGATGTCTCAAACGGCTTTTGAACGAGATTCTTACGACAAGAAGGTTCTCTTGACCTTCGCCAGGGCAGTGGCGACGCCGGAAACTCTCCGCAAACTGTTGGTCCTGACCGCAGCCGATATCTCGGCGGTGGGGCCTGGTGTCTTGACCAAGTGGAAGGAATCCTTGCTCGTCGAACTCTATCTGCGCACGCTGCCGGAGGTGTCGGGTGAGCGGGATGAGCCTGCTGGTCCGGATCGCCTCAAGCAACTTGCGCGCGAGGTGGCGCGCGAGTCTACGAACGCAGCGGCAGGAGGGCTCGACTGGATCGAGTCGCAACTGAGCCAGTTTCCCTTGCGCTATCTGGATGGGACGCCTCCAAAGCGGATCGCTGCCCATCTGGGGGCAGTCGGAAGGTTGCAGGCAGGGGAGGTCTTGGTCGAGGATAGCTTCAATGAGGAACTGGGCACCTGCGAGTACACAGTGATTACCCACGATAACCTGACCCCCGGCATCTTCTTCAAGATTGCAGGGGTCATGGCGGCGCTGGGGCTTCAGATTCTGGACGCCAAGATCGTCACCCGGGAGGACAGAGTCGTGGTGGACACCTTCCTGGTGTCCGATCCGGATTATGCCGGTGTACCCCCGGTTGAGCGCCGAGCGTCCATCGCTGCGGCCCTCGCCCGGGTGCTGAAGGGCGAGGAGGAGGTCGAACGGTTGATGAGCCGAAACACCCGCCTGTCCTCCAGTCGCAGGCCGCCCATCACCCGCCAGGCGAGCGAGGTACAGATCGATAATGAGACCTGTGACCGGTCCACGATCATCGACGTGTTTGCCGACGATACGCAGGGGTTGCTGTATGCCCTCGCTCGTAGTATCTTTCAGCTCGGCCTGTCGGTCCATGCGGCCCGGATCTCGACCAGGCTGGAGTTCGATCAGGTGTCTGACGTGATCTACGTGACGGACCAGCATGGAGCTAAGATTGAGGACCACGCGCGCCTGGAGGTCATCCGCGCGACCATCAAGAAAGAGATCGATCAGTTCACGGAGCAGCAGATTGTTGCGTCGGAGCGCGTATCGATAGGCTCGTCATCATAAATCGGATCTGAAAGGAGCTCGGTGAATGAATCCCCGCGAGGTACTGGAGTTTGCCAAGAAGAATAAGGTGCAGATCGTAGACCTGAAGTTTGTGGACCTGCTCGGCACCTGGCAGCACTTCTCGATCCCAGTGGAAGAGCTGAATGAAGGGCTATTCAAGGACGGGTCCGGGTTGGACGGTTCGTCGATCCGGGGCTGGAAGGCGATCAACGACAGCGACCTGCTGATGGTCCCCGATCCGACCACGGCTTGTCTCGATCCCTTCTGTGCGGTTCCGACGATGAGCCTCATTGGCAACATTTTCGATCCGATTACGCGCGAGCCCTATGATCGCGATCCGCGGTTTGTGGCGCAGAAGGCGGAAAAATATCTTCAGAGCACGAAGATCGGCGATACCTCCTACTGGGGGCCGGAGGCAGAGTTCTTCATCTTCGATCAGGTCCGGTACGATCAGACGGGCCACAGCGGCTTCTACTTCATCGATTCCGAAGAAGGCGCGTGGAACATCGGGCAGGAAGGCCACAACTTGGGCGGAAAAATCCGTCACAAGGAAGGTTACTTTCCAGTTCCACCGACCGATACGCAACAGGATATCCGTACCGAGATGATCCTGGAGATGCAGAAGGTCGGGATATCCATCGAGAAGCACCACCACGAGACGGCGACGGCAGGCCAGGCGGAAATCGATATCCGCTTCGGTCCGCTGGTCAAGACGGCGGATAACTTGATGATGTACAAGTACATCGTCAAGAACGTGGCCCGCCGACATGGCAAAACCGCGACCTTC
>JANYEF010000542.1 GCA_025363325.1 Nitrospira sp.
CGAGTCCAACCGACAGACTCAGACTTGAATGCACGGAGAGAATCCGGTCGCCGCTTCAATGCGGAAAGTTCGCTGAACAACAAGAAGCGGACGGGCCCTGCGATCGACGACCCTGCGTGAAGTAGCCCTCAATACGCTCAGCTCAGCGCCGCGCGCGGCACCTCGCTCAAAACCCTAGCAGCACGTCCTCGTGGCGCAGGCCACCCACCCTCAGCTCATTTCTGTCCAGCCGGGTATGCGACTGCGAAACATCAATGTCCGGCGGCTCGTCTTGACAAGAAAGGCATCGCCGGTCTGCTCAATGCTCTGCACCAGTTCGTCTCCTTGAAGTGGCATCGCGTGAAACCCGCTCATGAACGCCGAGAACCCTACCAGCCGTTCTGTCGTCACAGCCAGCGCCAAGTGGCCGTGGGCACGCAGCTCCTGAATCCGTTCAGACCCGCCTAAGGCCTCGCTGGTCCAATGAGCGAGGGTTTCCTGAAACCCATAGAGATGCTGATCCGCAGCCACGACACAGAATTCTCGAAGGACCTGCGACATCTTGACATGCTCGTCCATCTCCAGCGTCTGTTCGCCCCAATGTAGAAGCTGAGAGGAGAACCCTAACAATCTCGTGGAGGTAATCGCCAATGCCGTCAGACCGTGGGCCTTGGTACTCACCACAGTTTCACCCACTGCGAGGTCGATCTCGGATTGCCCAACTCCAGTCACCGCGATCACTTTGTCTTTGACCACCGACACCAACACATCCGTGAAGCGGCCTTGGGCGAACGCCAGCGTGCCACCGACCCACCACATCACGATCATACCGAGGCAGACCATTCCCGCACGCGAAGACAACACCGGACATTCGAACCGGGAACGCAGTCGAGTCAGGTACACAATCATCAATCCCATCTTCATGTCAGAAGAGGTTACTGCCCGAAGCAGGACGTGTCAACGAGGTGATTTTGGACGTCGGATCACAAAGGCCGCGCGCGCGGGACGAGGACGGATCTGACTCGATTCGGTCGGGTGATCGCTTGTCGAGAACCAGGTCTGTCGAATCTCTGCCGCCTACTGGTCGGCCGTAACGCGCTCCCAGAGAATCCCATTCACATCACACTCGGCGGAGACGCCTCCACATCTGAGACGCCTAAGGCGACATGAAATCGCTTCATGGCTCTCCTCTCAAGGCCTCGCGCGACGAGGCGAGACATGTTCCTGACACTGTTTTCTTTCCCGGTTGATTGAAGGGTTAGGGGCGAAAAGGTTTGACATCACCTGACTTGCGCAACATCTTGTTCACCTCGTCAAGGTGCAGCTCTTCGCCAACGATCATCTCTCGTGCATATTCTTCCAACAGGACGGACTTTCCTTCGGAGACTTTCAGGAGATCGTAATAGGAACAGACGGCGGCCTTCTCGTGCTCCAGGCTTTCCTGCAGAATATCTCCCACATCATGCTTCTCGGTTTCCAAGAGTGTCCCAATTTTCAGCGACGGGTGGCCGCCGAGTAAGGTGACCAGTTCCCCGGCTTTATGCGCATGGGCAAGGCTCTCGTCAGCATTGCTCTTCAGCCAAGACACGATAGGAATACGGTTATAACCATAAACCATGAGGGAGTAGTGCATATAGCGTACGACTCCCGCCAACTCATGCTCCATAATTGTATTGAGAATCCCAACCGCGCGTTGCGTGTCTTGATCGTTCATCTGCTGCCTCCTGTTATGTAAAACTATCCCGCCTGAAGAAGTTGCGAATGGCTTCGAGACTGGCACGTCTCCCGCAGCCGGCCTTTGCAGCATGGCACACCATCGTCGGTCATTCGTTGGGAGGCAAGTCTACTGGAAAGCCCGGTGCGTATCCACCTCGTTCTGTTCTTGGAATAGCCCTTGTCTTTTTATCGTCTCTACCCTATAGAATAGGCGGAGTCTCAAGCTGAACAATCGTCAGCTTCCGTGACTACCCCTCTCGCAGTTGCAAGGAGTGCCTTCTATGAAAATGCTGCTGATCGTCTTTCGTCAGTCGATTGTGGAACACGTCCATGCCCTGCTGAAAGAATATGAAGTCAACGCGTTTACTGAGCTGCACAATGTAGCCGGCAGAGGGGAGACCGGACCCTCCGTTCAGTTCTTCCTGTCACCGGGCGCCAATTCTATGATCCTCACCGCGGTATCGGAACAGCTTGCCTACCGCCTCATCGAGGGGTTCACGCGCTTTAAAGCGGATCAGGGCAAGGGTCAACATGACCATGTTCACGTATTCATCCTCCCCTGTGAGCAAGTGGTCTAGCCCGCATGATTCATGCGGGCCAGCACCTCGTCAAATGCGTCAACGAGAAATCAGTGAACGGCAACGGGCATTCCGAATGACCCTCGTCGTATAAATTCCACCCTCTCGCGATCATCACCGTATTCCCGTTCATGTATAATGGGGTGTCTCTGCCCTCGGTTCTACGCATCTAACATCGCCGCAATATACATCCTGAGAGGAGGACACCATGAGCACGGCAACGGTGGAAATCCCGACTCACCAAAATGTCACAACCTTTCTAAGCGCGCCCCGGAAGATGCTGATTGGCGGCAGGTGGCTCGAAGCCGCGTCGGGGAAAACCTTCCCGACCTATAACCCAGCCACGGGCGAAGTCCTGGCCCAAGTGGCCGAAGGCAACAGTGCCGACGTTGACAGGGCGGTCGCCGCTGCACGGAAAGCCTTCGAGAGCGGGCCATGGCGGACGCTCACCGCTTCGGAGCGTGGACGGCTGATCTGGCAGCTCGCCGACCTTCTCGAATCTCACCTGGAAGAATTCGCTCAACTGGAGTCGCTCGATAACGGGAAGCCGATCGGCGTGGCCCGCGCAGCGGATGTGCCACTGGCCGTGGACCACTTCCGTTACATGGCTGGTTGGGCGACCAAAATCGAAGGCAACACGATCCCCCTTTCGGTGCCCTACACGCCTGGCGCACGGTATCACGCCTACACGCTACGCGAGCCGGTCGGCGTGGTAGCACAGATCATCCCCTGGAACTTTCCGCTGCTCATGGCAGCCTGGAAGCTAGGCCCAGCGTTAGCCGCCGGCTGTACCATCGTCCTGAAGCCTGCCGAGCAGACACCGCTGTCGGCCCTGCGACTCGGCGAACTGATCTGCGAAGCAGGATTCCCGGACGGTGTGGTCAACATTGTTCCAGGTTACGGAGAGACCGCCGGCGCGGCGCTGGCGGCGCACCCGGACGTAGACAAGGTGGCCTTCACTGGTTCCACCGAAGTGGGAAAGCTCATCCTTCTGGCGGCGGCAGGGAATCTCAAAAAAGTGTCGCTGGAACTCGGGGGGAAGTCCCCCAACATCGTGTGCGACGACGCCGATCTGGAGGCGAGTATCCCTGGGGTCGCGAGCGCGATCTTTTTTAACCAAGGCCAGTGCTGTTGTGCAGGCTCCCGGCTCTTCGTCGAGAAGGGTATCTTCGACAAGGTGGTAGCGGGCGTGGCTGAGGACGCGAAGAAGATCAAGGTCGGGCCGGGCATGGATCTCGCCACCCAAATGGGCCCGCTGGTATCGGACGAGCAACAACGGCGTGTGCTCGGCTATCTGGAGTCGGGCTTCTCCGAGGGTGCCAAGGTGGTGGTCGGCGGGCACAAGCTGGGCAACAAGGGTTACTTTGTGGAACCGACCGTGCTGGTCGACACCACGCAGAAGATGAAGATCATGCAGGAGGAAATCTTCGGGCCGGTTGTGTGCGCCGTACCGTTTACAGACGTGGATGAGGTACTCCAGGCGGCAAACGACTCCATCTACGGCCTGGCAGCAGCGGTCTGGACCCGCGATGTCGGCAAGGCCCACCGCATCGCAGCCGAGTTGCGCGCAGGGTCGGTGTGGATCAACTGCTACAACATCTTCGATGCCGCGCTGCCCTTCGGCGGCTACAAGCAATCCGGGTGGGGCCGCGAGATGGGTCACGACGTGCTGGAATTGTACACCGAGGTGAAAGCCGTCACAGTGCGGCTGTGAAAGATCACTGGAGAACAGAAGAATCGGCAAAAAGAGTACAAGCTAGTGTGGGCGGGCGGGGTGAGGACGGATCGGACTGGATGACGTCGGTCGATAACTCGTCAAGGACCAGGTCTGCCGAATCTCTGCCGCCTGCTGATGGTCGTCACGCGCTCCCGGAGCATCCCGTTCACATCATGCTCGGCGGAGACCCTCCCCATCCGAGACGCCCAAGACGAGATGAAATCTCTTCATCGCACTCCTCTCAAGAACGCGCACGGCCGAGTTGATGAGACGGAGCCGACACTATATCTCTGCACTTGATTGCTCGCTCAGCCAGACTTCGAACGCTTTACGGAGCATGCGTTTATGGCGCGGTTGATACCCGGGGATGCTGGAGTAATCTTCCAACTCGAGCATCT
>JANYEF010000564.1 GCA_025363325.1 Nitrospira sp.
GGGGATTCCAGCTCTGGCGATACTTTTTGATCTCCTCATCTGTCGGGACCCAATCCAGAGCCGAGGACGGAGGAGGAACGACGGTCGCCGTCACGAGGAAGAGGACGAGCGAACTCAGGAAGATCTTTCGGTAGTGAAATCGCTGAATGAGTGCGAGTATCATTTCAATTCATATTATTCCGATCATGATTAATGAGTTATATATAAACTATATGAATCTAAATTGTCAACAATAGAAGTTTTATATATAATAAGTAAATTATTTCAATAAGATATGTTGGTTTATATTGGTACAATGAAATGAAAATGTGCCGTATTGTGACCAATAGACCTCACAACAAAGAAGTGGAAAGGTGTCGGCTCGCTTTGAATCGTTGAAAGACATAGAACCGCATCTCACGGTCACGACGCCATTCGATGGGGTTGTGACCCGCGTCTCCCAGCCAGTCTCCTAATCCCTAGTCTCGAGCCCACAACCTAACCCTCAAACACCGTGATCTCTCAGTGTCCCTGTAACATCCGAACGACGTGACCCTCTGCGGATCTACGCTTGGCGTTGATTTATTTATGATAGATATAATCTTAATATAATATTATAAATATATTATTAACTAACAAACTATCATGATAATATCATTCCTGAAATTTTCGCCAGAGGTGGATTAAGGCTGGAGAAGTCGATGGTGCGATTCTGGATTGTTGTATGCACGATGGGAATGTTGGTGTGTTTATGCGGGACGGCATCAGCCGATGATCGGCGAATTTTGGATCTCCTCCTCAAAAAAGGAGTACTCACACAATCGGAGTATGAAGACGCGCTGAAGGAAGCCGGCCAGGAACAACAGGAACAAAAGGAGCGCAAGGAGGAAAAGGAGGCGTCACCACCTCCACCAGTCGGCTCTCTGAAAGACTTGGAACGAGTGCCTGGAAGTATCGAGTATCTAAGAAAGAATGATTACAAGGATGTCTTCACCACAGTGGATAATGTGCTGAAGCATTCCGAGAAATTGACTGTGGGGATTGTGGCCCTGAAAGCACAATATAATGCCGACAATACCGATCGAAAGGCCTTTAGTTCGACCACGGACACGAGTAGTGCCCAAAATACGATTCGCGATGAAAACGGATTCCGGATTCGCGTGGCAGAAATTTATGTCACCGGCAGGTTGACCCCCTGGTCCACGTACTACGTCGAAATGGATTTTGCGCGTCAAAACGAGATCGCGCTAAATAGCATGTACATGGACTTCTATTCCAAGGACATGCCCTACCTCAGTGTGCTGTCGCCTTTTCTCACCAAAGTGCGTGTGGGGCAATTTCGGGAGCCGTTCGGGATTGAACAAGGTACATCACAAGGATTACTCGATTTTGTGAGCCGCGCCTACTATACCGATCTCCGGGTCGGTCAGAATGGTTCATCCGTCGATGCGCGTCCCGGGGATCCTGGTCTCAATCCGTTTGGAAAGGACAATGGCTCAGGGTTTATGCAGCAGCTTGATGTCGGCGTTGAATTGACGAGCGCGCTTCCACAATTGCCATGGCGGCCTGAACTTCAGATGGCTGTCGTCAACGGGGCCGGGCGAAATTTCAATGACAACAATGCCGACAAAGATGTTACGGGACGATTGCTCCTTAACCCTCTTGAGGGAATGAAAGTCTATCTGTCTGCCTACACAGGGACAAGCCTGTTCACAAACAATAATGGTGTCTGCCCCGGAACGAGTACAGACATTCAAGCCTGCACGGACGTCAAGCGGTTTCGACAAGGCGCGATGTATACCTATATTCCGCCCGGTTTCCCCAGGCTGAAGCTCCAGGGTGAATACATCGAAGGCTATGACAACGGGTTTCGCCGTCGGACATGGTATCAATATATTTTGTTCAGGCCGTTCTCGTTCCTTCCGAATTTTGAGCCGGCCTATCGGTATGAGCAGTTCACGATGGATACCAGCGGTCCGAACAGTACGCTTGATCGACATACGATCGGATTTAACTACTACTTCCATACGAATGTGAAATGGACGGTGAACTATGAGATCAAGCACGATGGCAATGAGGGCAATACCTTTGTCACGTCCAGTGCCGCAGGCGGCGGAAATGGCAATGCGAACAATAAGAACTTCTTCACGACGCAGATTCAGTTTCGGTACTAGAGGGGGGATGCCCCATGCCTGTCAGCGCGAGGAGTAGAGTCCAGGGGCAAGGACCGACATCCATTCCGGAGAGGTCATGAGTCTCGTGACGATTCAGGCAGGCGACCACCGCCTGGTCTCTTCGGTCACCAACGACGGGGTGAATGAGCTACAGCTCAAGCCGAAGGACTCAGTCACTGCGGTGATCAAGTCCACCGAGGTGGTGCTGGTCAAAGGCGAGAGTGGTGCGCTCAAGATCAGTGCGAGGAACAAGCTGAAAGGGCAGGTCACGTCGGTTCAGAAAGGAGAGGCGATGGGCCTGATAGCGGTCGCGGTTGGCTCTCTCCAATTCGGGGCAGCGATCACCCGACAGGCTATTGATGAAATGCAGTTGGCCGTTGGCGATACGGTGACGGTGGTCATCAAGGCTACCGAAGTCATGCTGATGAAATAGAGATGCAGCAGGGAGGAAGCCTTGCCCCCCCAGCGGGCGGTGTGTGGGCACCTTCCTGACGCCCCGCCCGCGGCTGCCTACAAGTTAAATTAAGAACGAAAGACGGTGGAAAACGATGACAAATCGAAGGTGGATGCAGATTGTGTCGGTCACGGCATGTGTGCTGTGCCTCTGGGTCACCACCGCGCGAGGCGCCGAGGTCGTGGTGGCCGTCGCCGCCAATTTCGTCCCGCCCTTTAACGAAATCGCCGCCGAGTTTCAGAAAGTCACGGGGCATGTGGTCCAGAGCAGTTCGGGCTCCAGCGGGAGGTTCTATGCCCAGATCAAGAACGACGCGCCCTTCGAAGTCTTTTTTTCGGCCGATGGTGAACGGCCGAAGTTGCTGGAAGATGAAGGTCTCGGGGTCAAAGGGAGCCGATTCACCTATGCGGTGGGGCGCCTGGTCCTGTGGAGTTCGGATCCCAACCTGGTGAAAGATGAGCAGATTCTGCGGGACGGCACGTTCCAACACCTGGCTCTTGCCAATCCCAAGACGGCTCCCTACGGAGTGGCGGCCATGCAGAGCATGCAGAAATTGGGAGTGTGGGACAGCCTTCAACCGCGGCTGGTCATGGGTGAGAACCTGGGTCAGACCATCGGTTTCATTGATTCAGGAAACGCTGAATTGGGTTTTCTCGCGCTGTCCCAGGTACTGGACCCCAAGATCAAAGGTAAAGGGAGTCGGTGGGATGTGCCGGAGAACCTCCACGAGCCGATCAAACAGGATGTCGTGCTGCTGAAAAAAGGGGAAAAGAATCCCGCTGCAAAGGCATTGATGGAGTTCATGCGCGGACCACAGGCCTTCGCCGTGATCGAGCGCTACGGCTATGCTTTGAAATGACTCACTTTCTCCCAAGACCGTCCTACACGTTCGCTTCTGCTGCATGTCCGCGACCGCTGACTTTCAACGACGGACGTGATACGTACAAGGGATTCCCGCACCGCATACGAACACGTGCCGGTCCTCCCAATCGGCGATTCGGGTCGGAACTAAAAGGAGAGAGACCATGACGATTGGGGATGCCGATCTGACTGCCCTCTGGGTGACCTTGCGGCTGGCATGTATGACGGTCGTAGTGCTTCTCATCGTAGGCACACCGCTCGCCTGGTGGTTGGCGCACACACGTTCGCGGTTCAAAGTGATCGTGGAAGCTATCGTGGCAGTTCCCATTGTGTTGCCGCCCACCGTCTTGGGCTTTTATATTCTAGTGGCCCTGGGGCCCTATGGTCCGATAGGCCGTCTGACCGGACTCACGCTGGCGTTCACCTTTACCGGCCTGGTCATTGCGTCCGCTCTCTATTCCACGCCCTTCGTCATCCAGCCGTTACACGCCGCGTTCGAAGCGATCGGCAAAGGTCCGTTAGAAGCGGCTTGGGCACTCCGAGCCTCGCCGTTGGACGCGTTCGTGACGGTCATCTCGCCGATCGCGCTTCGCGGCTACATCAGCGCGATCGTGCTGGGATTCGCTCATACCATGGGTGAGTTCGGTGTCGTCTTGATGGTCGGAGGCTCTATCCCAGGAAAGACGAGAGTGCTGTCGACGACCATCTTTGACCATGTGGAAGTCATGGAGTACGCTCAGGCCCATGCTCTGTCTGCCTTTATGCTCGTCTTCTCCTTTCTGGTGTTGTTGGGAGTCTATATCGCTAACCGAAGGTTCCCCATACACGTCTCATGAGTCGATTGACTGCGCGCTTTGACGTCCAGCTTCCCAACTTCCATTTCCAAATCGCACTGGATGTCCCGGCTTCCGGCATCACGGCGGTGTTCGGTCCGTCCGGCTCCGGGAAAACCACCCTGCTCCGCTGTCTCTCCGGACTGGAACGGTCATCGACGGGCTTCATGCGTCTGGCGGATGAGGTCTGGCAGGATGAATCCCGAGGCCTGTATCTTCCGATCTACGAGCGTCCACTCGGCTATGTGTTCCAAGAGCCGCGCTTGTTCCCGCATCTTAATGTACGGTCCAATCTGTTATATGGGTTCAAGCGCATTTCTCTACAAGACCGCCGCGTCTCGTTGGAGCAGGTGGTTGACATCCTGGGCATCGGACATCTACTGGATCGCCGTCCGCACAAACTGTCCGGTGGGGAACAGCAGCGTGTGGCCATTGGTCGGGCCTTGCTCACCAGCCCCCGTCTATTGCTCTTGGACGAACCGCTGGCATCCTTGGACATCGAGCGCAAGCGCGAGATCTTGCCGTTTCTCCAACGGCTCCGCAAGGCACTCGACATTCCCATCATCTATGTCAGTCACGCGATGAGCGAGATCCTGCAACTGGCCGACATGGTGCTGGTCCTGAAAGCCGGCAGGCTTCTGACCAGCGGATCGCTCACTGAGGTGTTTTCCTCCCTCGACCTTCGAGGCCTGAGAGGCCCGTACTCCATCGGCGCCGTGATCGAAGCGAACATAGCCGCGCATGAACCAGAATTCGGGTTGACGCGCTTGGAATTCAAGGCCCAATCTCTGCACGTGCCCCTCCAACCTCTTGGTATCGGAGAACCGTTGCGCATTCATATCCTGTCGAGTGATGTCAGCTTGGCGCTTGCTCCTGTAACGGTACCGACGAGCGTCCTCAATGTCCTCGAAGCCACGGTGATTGAGATACGGGAGGTGGATCAGGCGACGGTCGATGTGAAACTGGATGTTGGCGCTCCTTTGGTCGCAAGCATCACGCGGAAGTCCCTCGTCAAGCTGGCGCTGAAACCGGGGCAACGGGTGTACGCCCACATCAAGTCTGTGGCGCTCAGCGAGGAACTCTCCGATTGATGAAAGCCTTTCTCTATGGCGTGCCGATCGGGGCGTTGGGAGGATTGACCGGCCTCGGCGGCGGGGAATTCCGCTTGCCTGTCCTGACGAGAATACTCGGGTATAACGTCAAACTCGTCGTGCCGATCTACTCGATGTACCATCCTGGCCGTGGCCGCGATGGTCGGTGCGTACGTGGGCACCGGCTTGTTTCTCTTGACGACGTCCCCAGTATCTCACCATATTTCTACTTCAGGAGGAACAACCATGCCGAGGAAACGCCGATCTGTTGCCGCCGAGGAGCCAAAAGATGTCCTGACGGCGCGCGAGGCCGCCAAATATTTGCGACTCGCGTTGCCGACCTTCTATCGTTACATGTGGGAGGGTAAGATACCGAGTTCCAAGATTGGCGGACGGTATCGATTTAAGAAATCTCTCCTCGATAAATGGTTGGGGAAAGCGCCTGAAGGTGAAGCGGTCAGCGGGCGGAACAAACTGGTCGGCACGGTTTCAGCCATTAAACGAGATATGATCATGGCGCAAATCAATCTCGACGTTGGCGAGCACAAGATTACGGCAGTGATCACGCGTGATGCCTTGGATGCATTGGGTCTCAAGGTGGGTGATAAGGCCGTGGCGTTGATCAAGGCGACCGAAGTGATGGTGATCAAGGAAGGGTAAACAGGGTAGGGGCGACCCGGTGGGTCGCTCGGAGAAAAGGGCGAGGCATCCGTAAGCTTCCCCAATCTGAGGATGGGGTATAAGGAGAATTTTCTGGTAGTTGACGTTGGCTTCGGCTTCGGTCTCGAACCCCTCGCGACGGCATGCACAAATAATTCTGGCAGGGACAGTACGTGCGCCGATCGGCGCATTGCGTTTTCCGCGAATACTCGTCCAGCCCCCCTCACCCATGATTGGTCCCTAACAGGCTGCGGGAAAGCTATGCTGGCACGCTAGAACTTTGATGGTCCGCACGTCTGGGGTAAGCCCGGTCTGTCTGGTCCGTCTCATGCACCCAAACACACCAGACAGACCGAACAGACCACATGAACAAGACAGGCTGGCGGACTTTTTCAGCATCCTGCGAAAGGGGCCCTTGAATCGTTCCCCCCAGAGCACAAAATAAATTTGAGGAGGAAAAGTGTGAAATATGTCTAGAAAGGTCAAGGAAAATGTTTACAAAATCCTCTCCCCAGCTTCTGTTGATAAGTCTGTTAATAAAGTTGCCCTGCCACCCAATTACCGCGCATTTTTCCCCCTCCAATAGGTCTTTGCCTAAAATATAGGCATTGGTTGAAACAGGCCTGGTACCACAAGATATGGGGGTGCCTCCTGAAAAATAAGTCAGAAACAACAAAACCTAGATAAAGAGAGGCATTTCATGCATCACAATTATGAACTGCTGCGCTGGAAGAGCGGTTCGTCGTCAAGTTATGCACAGATCACTCTCCAGGACTGGGTTTTCTGCTTCATTATTAGGAGTCCAGTGAAGGAGCTTGACAATCTGTCGCAGTATGTGTAACCATTGGTTACATCATGAAGCCAACCGATCTCAAACATATTCGAGAACAGCTGGGCCTCACGCAGCAGCAATTGGCCGATGCGTTGCAGACGACCCGCGTGTCAGTCGCGCGCTATGAGGCCGGCATGCGCCGTATTCCAGGAATGGTCCAAGTCGCGTTGGATCAGTTGGGACGATCATCTGAAATCCCTATGGCGGGGATGGTGGCAGCTGGCTCACCGATTGAGCCGGTCCCCCAATCTGAACTCATCGATGTGCCGCCCAGCATGTTACGGGGTGGGGACACGTTTGCACTCCGTGTCAAAGGCGAATCGATGAAAGACGAGGGCATTCTGCCAGGCGATCTGGTGGTGGTGCGGAAGCAGGAGACGGCAAGAAACGGGCAAACGGTGGTGGCCTTGGTGAATCATGAAGCCACGATCAAGACCTATTTCAAGAAGGACTCGCACATTGAACTGCATCCGGCCAACGCGGCGATGCAGCCGATTATCGTGAGACCGGCAGATACGTTTCATATCGAAGGCATTCTCATCGGCGTGATTCGACATTGTGCGGTGTAATTAAAGAAGGGAGGACATGATGCTCACAGCAGCAAAATCCTTTAGGGCAGACCGGATGGTTGACTTGGAACGAACGGTGGATTCCTTGAATGGGCAGTTGCGCGAGATTCAATGGGAGTTGTATCGGACCAAGGCGGAGCCACTTCCAGTCCGGCTGTGGCGGAATCTGGTGAGTCTCAAGGGCGGGCAGGAGTTCATGTCAGCCGTCTGCAATCGCCGCGCTCGTCCAAACACGAAATACATGTTCCATGCTAATCCAAGAGCGTAGGACGGATAGTCACTCGGCGTCGCCTGTGCTGACTGTGGGGCGCCGGTCCAGCGACGAATTGCCTACATTGATGGGATGACCCATTCAACCGTCGAACTCTGTGAGCGCTGCTGGAGTGCCTCGCAGCAGCGGCAGGCGTTTGCAGGCGAGTGTTGTGGGTAGAGAACGCCTGTAACTATAGATGGGGAAAATCAAGAAGTTCTGGAGGTATGTATCCGACGGCTTCAATTGAGAGAAACTGAGAATTAGCCGTCGGCACGAGCAAGCGTGGTGTGGTGGCGGTGTCCCGGATTGAACGGGAGACCCGCGGCTTATGAGTCCGCTGCTCTACCAACTGAGCTACACCGCCAGAAAGGATGGTACGTAACCGGGCGATATGATACAGGAATGCTCTGGAGAGTGTCTAGCCCGCATTACTCATGAAGGTTCGTCGCGAAATGGCGGAGTGGCGCGCGACAAGCGTGAGGAGCGAGACTCGCGGGACTTACGAGAAAGGCGGGACGGGCGAGGCGGTCCGAAGGCTGAAGTGCTCGGAACTTCGAACCCAGAACTTCGAACTTCGGATCGCGCCAATCGCGTTTCTCCCGCCAGTCTCGCCCCTCTCTCTTGAGTCAGGCATCCGCTACTCACCTGTTGGTTCTGCCCTCTCGTTCCGGTAGACTCGGCGCATGACGCATCCGCTTCCTTCCTCCTGTGAACGGGCGATCCTGGAACAATTTCTCAAGGCGGAGGCCATGGCCTTGTGGGCGGTACGCTCTGCGCAAGCGCAGGACGTTCCGCCTGCAGTGCTGCAGTTCTTGCGTCGTCATGAGGAAGAAGAAGCGCAGCATCTCAAGCAGTTTGAGCTGCTGCTGGGAACGAGTTCACACGGCAAGACGGCCCTTCCTCGTATGCCCAGTCAATGGAGGGTCCTCGCGGTGCATCTTTATGGGTACGAAACGCTGGGATTAGAGTTCGCAAGGCTGTTAGTCGGTTTG
>JANYEF010000574.1 GCA_025363325.1 Nitrospira sp.
GTCGATCGATTGTGCACTTCGCATTGATTCCAGAATTGCAATGCATCTTTTAGTCCATTCCTCCATCACATGGTCCCCGCCCTTTCCAGTTGCTCGCCCCAATATTCGGCGCGCTCGGCCAATGTTTGAACTGGCTTGTTCGTTTTGTCGCTTTCGTTCATGAACCAATTCCGTGCTGCCATTTTCCAATTCTTCATTGGGTTTTTGCCGACTCTCCACCCGTTGGACTCGTAGTAATTGAAGAACTTTTCGGCCATTCTCGGATTGCCTCTGATTCCGAATGTTGCGAATTGGTCGGTACATTCGATCAACGCGGGCCGTTTCATGTTCGGTTCTCGTTTTTGGATCGGTTTCAGTGGTTCGCCAAGTTCAATCGTTGGTGCAGAATGCACAAAGGGTTTTGACGTAGACGGTATGACTTTTTCTTTTTCTAGTTCTTGGTTTATGGTTATTGGTTCTTGGTTATTGGTTATTGGTTTATGGTTATTGGTTAGGGTTACGACTGGGTTCCGACTGGGTTCCGACTCGTAACCCACTGGGTTATTTTGAGCGTGAACTTCCTGTGATTTTGGTCGTCCGCCCTTACTTCCATTGGATTTATTGCGCTGCTTCATTTGACGATATGCGTCAATATCGGCGTCAATTCGTTTATGGTGCCAGCCAGTTTCGGTCAAAATGAAGAAGTCATTCAAGATATTTACAAGTGTCGGTTCCATGTCGGAACCCAAACCTAACCGACGCATAACCGCCCGGTTATCGTTGGGTATAGGCTTTTCGTCTAGGTAATATGAATCTATCAGAGTGCGATAAATTCCATGTTCGACCATTGTAAGGTGATATGTATCCCTTCGGTAGTCGCCGATGTTAAATCCGTAATAATGCATAAACCCTCCTAAAACAAAAAAGCCCTTCTGAAGGACGTCCGCGTCGTTGCTAGTGAGACCCTGACCGCCAAGGTAGCAATAACACAGACACCCTTCAAAAGAGCCTCTCGTTAACGGTCAATTCCGCGGGGTCTCACTCCGCGCCGGTCATCAACCGGATATTCATTTGGCGGAGCCGGGAGCATTGCGCAAGCAAGCCCCGGCACCAATGTGAGTATACCCGTTTTCAAATTCGTTTACTCATAAGCATTCCTAATAACTCACGGGGTATAAGTGTCCGAAAGTTTGCCGTTGATTGCATATATCTTTTGGGTCGGGTCGAGGTGTGTTAACGAGTTTGTACCGAGCAACTGGAACCCCCACGATGTGGCGTCAATCGCGATACATGGGCCTTTGTCACACGTGACGGTCAAGTTCTTGACTGTGACATTACGGCTGTCACGGATGATCGACAACCCGCGCTTGCCCTGGATGGAGATATTTTCAAGAGTGCAGTCATTGCACCCCCATCCCGTAGCAGTGACAACGTCGTCATTCCACATTGACAAGCCGCCGGCGCCGGCGTTTGTGATTTGGATGTTTTTCAATATGCTGTGTTGAAGTCCGGCAAGATTGACACTTGCAGCCGTGCCATCAATCCCGCAGTCTATGATCGCGACATCCGCAATATACCAATCCTTCATTGTGTTGTAATTCTTGATCGGCTGATGTTGTCTGTCGGCGTTTATCTGAAGTCCTGCCCGTGCGCAACGTGAAACAGTCAGTCCCTGGATGTATCCGTTATTGCCTCCGTCCGACAAATAAACACCATGCTGGTGCTTGGTCCCGTACGCCCCGCACTGCTTCAGTATTATGGAATCGGAGTAGCTTGTAAAAATGCCTTGCTCCCCGCAATCCCTGGCGGAGCAATTGCTCAATTGTAGTCCATCGGCTTGAGTCGCGTGAAACCCGTGACGCGGTGCGTTTATGACGCCCATGCTATCAATCGTAACACCTGACGCATAAACAATGCTGATACCGTCCTGCGATGCACCTCTAGGCACTACGATTGCGCCTCCAGTTCCGATGATGTTAACATCGTCTTTTCTGATTATCACGCTGTCATAGGGTGTTTTGAAATCGCCATGTACGACGATTACCCCTCCTGATATGATATTGTCCACCGCGAATTGAAGCGTCTTTACTGTCGGTGCCGTCAAATTGTCCACCCCGTCCGGTGATACTACGATTAGTTCTTTCACTTCTTGTAATTCCGTTCCTTTACGATATTCCATTTGTCGGTGATCGACTTAATGGGGTCGACTTTTGCAAGCTGAAGTATACGAAGGCACACAATCGCACAGTCAGATATTTCCTCGGTGAATTCCGGTGAATGCGGCGACTCTGCGTTTGCCTCGTTTACCTCCTCTTGGAGTTTGTCGAGTAGCTTGACCATGTGGTCATGATATGACAAATCCCCAAACTGCGCTTGAGACCATGCACTCATTGATTCCATCATGGAGTGAATTTCGCTGCCGACTTCTTGGAACTTTTGTTCTGGGTCAATATTTTCCATCATCTCCTCAATTCTTTTCTGCATCTGTTGGAGTTGTGCAACGTTGTAACTGATTTCCATCATGCCCCCTTTTCGATAAACATTTCACATTTGACTTCGGTTGGTGGATCGCTTGGGTCATACCCGTATTCGGACAGCCATGCCGTCCACTGCCATTTGAATTCGCACATAGATTGATGCTCGGACATTTCGGTACCGCTTGCCTGGTGCCTGATGCACCTTGTTTGGTTAGGGCAAGTTTGGTTAACGCACATGGTTATGTCGGGCATTTAATCACCCTCCTGTGTGTTGTACTTGGCCCGCTGGTCTCTGATATACTTGGTGGTTTTGCTGAGTCTGGCTATCCTGCGGCATTCCTCGCACGATCCACACTCACGGTTCTTGATATATTTCATGTAGCCGACTGTAATACCGAGTACCTCCTCTTGCGGAAGGAATTTTATTTCCTTGCCGCAAAGTGTAAGTCCAGATATTTTGCCTGTGAATGGTTCCGCGAAGTGTTTCACTGGAAACCGCCAAGGTTGGACTTCGGCGCGTCGATGTCGTCAAAGAGTGCGTCCATAAGTTCCGATGGAGCGTCCATGACTTCGCCGGTGTCTTCATCGACAATGGGTGGAGCGTATGCCTGGTGCGGTTCTTCAATATCGATGGTCGATACCTCGATTGCTACTGGTAACTGTGGTGATTTTGGTGGCATTGGGTGGGATGATCGCAACCCGTCCAATCTATTTTGAAGAGTTTCGGCGCGCTGGTCTGGCATTTCGTCGATAGTCTCTTCACCGAACAGTTCCTCGGTTATAAACAATCCGTTGAGCACGTCCGGGAATTTATCTCGAGCATTGAACCCTCTGGCCTTCATTTTCAGCATTCGCTTTGGGTGCGTCATCCATGGGCCCGCTTTCCCCCACAATTTCGCAACCTTGGCGTCATGGACCGAGAAGCAAGTATAGTGATCGCCCTCTTCACCCTTGCGCCGTGTGAGGCAATGAGCGGTTCGGTTGTCGCCGTCGCCGGTTTCCCATTCTTCGCACTTCAGAAGTAGGCCAGACTTCTTGATTAGGCCGAGCGCAATATCACCCCAGACGGAGACCACGCCATTTATGACCATGATTCCTTTGAGAGATGTGTACCGGTTCAATCCCAATTGTGAACCCATGTCCCATGCAACCATGATTTCGTCGGGTTTGCCCTTGTAATTCGTTGGGCACATTGAGGCCGACGCGTACATTTTGGCAATTTTGTATTGCCCGTCGAAGTCGTCGGCGTGCATACCGATTGACCCAGATTGAACTTTTACCAATTCGTTAGACATTCGATTACCCTCTCACTGTTGTCGATGTTGTTGTAATAAACTTCACGCCCGGTATGTGGCTTGGATTCCTGAGCGCTTTGGCACGTCCATTGAGTGCGGGCATGTTTGGTTGTAGTAGCGCAATGTCCGCTTGCCCGTTTGCCACTGCCTGCACAAGTGCGCGAAAGTCCGTGACTTCCGCCGACCAACGTTCGCAAGTGTGTACCCCGTCCATCTTTGGCGCCGCCGGTGTATAACCGACTACCATCATGGCGGCCACTTCCTCGTGTGCATCGGCAAGCTCTTTCAGGTATTCGGCGCGTCCGGCTGGTGCAAGTTCCGCCTTTGCCCTGAGTGCATCGGCTTTCAATTCTCGCTCGCGTCGTTCTCGTTCAAGTTTTGCTGCCGCTTGTTCCGCCTCGATCCGGCGCAAGCGAGTCTGCTCTACCGAATAATCGGTGATTGCTTTTCGCAGTCGGGACTCGGATGCCACAAGTAGTCCGAGCGGCATGGCAAAGAATTTCTTCACACGTTCAGCCGATAACTTCATGGGCGCCAAGATGTCTGCTTGCTCGGCTTCCAGTGATTTCCGGTTACTGACAATACGTTTCACCATCTCGACCGAGTTACTGAGGTCTGTGTCGTTGTTAATCGTGAGCTTGTCTGAGTCGTAACTGATTTTAAGCAGTTCCTGTACTTTCAGTTCTGTTGCTTCTGTGATTGTGGTGATCATGATTTCCCTCTTAGTTTGAATTTGTGGCATTGAAGTGCCGCAAGAAATATACCAATGTCCTGCTTGGATGTGCATTCTGTGGAGCGGTAGGTTCCGGATTTGTCCAGGTAGACAATATGTCTTCGGATATGTCCCCGAATGTCCATTTCCTCCCGGACAATTTGCTCGTATGCCGCCAACTGAATATCATGGATCGGCAAAGGTACACCGGTTTTGATGTCAACAATATTGACTTCATTTGTGACGGCATTTGTGCCGATATATATCCTGTCGATGGTCCCGGCAAACCCATATTTTGCGGAACATAAACGCTCTTCGATTTTCGGGAAAGATGATTTAACCGGGAATGGTGCCGAATCCAGGAATTTATTCCATGCCTCGGCGTACCCAACGTATTCCGGCTCCTTTGCCACTATGTCGGCCATTGTGATGTCATGGCTCTCTATGAGGTCACAAACAAGGTGCGCAATTGTTCCACGGTCTGCCGCGTCGTTTAAGACGCGCTCGGACACTCCGTCGTACGAATGTAAGACACTCAATATCTGAGTGACCGACGGTACTTTGATGCCGTCCATGGTGTATGTATGCGTGGTCTTCTCGAAGTCAAGTTCTGGATACCTTTTCATCGGATCGCACCGGAACCCAAAACTATACACGCGATTGCCCATACAAGAAGCGCGATACCCGCGCACTCCATCAAAACCCGTGCAGTGAGTTTGAACTTTGGCAGCGTGATTGCCACAATTCCGTTGGCGCCGCGTTGCCAGTGAAGATGTCCGGCGCGCAATGCCGATTTGAATTCCCGCTCGGACAGATCGTAGAATTTCAGCCAATCCCGCATTGCCCAATTGCTCATTGTGCAGGATCCGGTTGGCGTATCGATCGAAACTGTTGATAACATCCGGCCCGCTATTTGATCGGACGGGCGGAGTAAATGCGCCATACAGAACCCGTCAAATTCTGCGTCGTGATCGCAAAACGGGTCAATGCATGTATCTGTTTTCATTTGTCTTCACCTTTCGTAATTGCGGCTATGATCGCCTCGGACGCTAGTTCTTGATCGTTGAGGCTTGGCACGTGCTCCGTACACCATATCCCGTAATGGCATGCCTCTTTCGTACAGTTTATACAAAGTGTCATCTTGCCCTCGCTCTCTTGGCCATATTTGCCAGTTCGTCGTGATTGTCGGCCTCTCTTGCGGCCTCCTTCGCGACGTGTAATAGTTGATCTGAGAGGTCAGCGCCTTCAAGATTGGCACCTTCAATGTTGGCGCCTTCGAGGTCGGCACCTCTGAGGTTGGCGCATCTGAGGTCGGCGCCTCTGAGGTTGGCATCTGAGAGGTAGGCACCTCTGAGGTAGGCATATCTGAGGTCAGCACCTTCGAGGTCGGCGCCTCTGAGGTCGGCGCCTCTGAGGTTGGCATCTGAGAGGTTGGCATCTGAGAGGTAGGCACCTATGAGGTAGGCACCTCTGAGGTCGGCGCCTTCGAGGTAGGCGCCTTCGAGGTTGGCACCTTCGAGGTTGGCATATCTGAGATTGGCACCTGAG
>JANYEF010000044.1 GCA_025363325.1 Nitrospira sp.
ACTGCGCGCATCGAACGAGCACATTCTTATCGTGCGCGTTCTGCGAGCAAGAAGGGCACCTGGCCACTCCCTCTCATCCTTTCGCTTCAGAGCGCCATTGAAGGGGTACCGCGAGAGGCGCGGAAGTGAGGGGCCGCACGCTTCCTCTTCCCAGATTGCAGAGGTTCAGACGGGACGGATGATCTGCACTGCCGCATCACTCTCAATTCTTCCAACCGGCGAAACCTTCCCTTCTTTCTCCTTGCGTACAATCCGCTCGATCTGCACGATGGCGCCGCGGTGCCAGCTATCGACAGCCGCATTGTGAGTAGAGGCCTTCCGATCCAGCCGGCCTACTTCAGGACGTCCTGTTTCATTACACAGCCAGGCTCGCTTCTCCCCCTTCAATTCTCGCAACTCACTCACGACCCTAAATGTCTGCGGAGTCCGCTGCACAATGGTGCGACCGTCTGTACGCAACAGAAGATAGGAAAATTTCAATGCGTCTTTAATGAACCCCACGTCTCGATCGATCGCAGCAACCGTAGGAGGTGTCTGCCACGGTCGCTCCTCATGACACCAATCGTCTGGACGGTCTAAGGCCGGGCAGGCCCCCTCATGGAGGCAAGGACTATACACCGTGCACAGGCCCTGCTTGAGCAGGTGATTACGCACATGATGCAGCGCTCGAGCCGTCTGCCGCAGTGCCGGCTCGACGATCATAAGGGTGCCGTGCGGTGCGAGAAATGGCAGGAGCTGCGCGACAACCGCAGCACGCTCTGCTGGGGGATCGATCGATGCAGGAAACAATTCATTGAGGCAGTTCGCCATGATAATGAGGTCATACGGCCCACCCCGCACAATCTGCTTTCCCAAATCGCCTTTGAGCGGATGCTCCAGGTTGCCCTCGATACACCGGAGACCTTTGCTGGATATTCCAACCTCCTGGCAATAGGCATCCCATAGCCTCTTCGAATCCTGCAATGGTGCGGGAGAAGTATCGGTTGCCAAGACCGATACAGATCCTGCCCGCTCCGGGCTGCGACGCCACAGCCAATCCAGCAGGGCCAACGCTCCAGTCCCTGGACCACAGCCAAGGTCAAGCACCGCCATTGGACGATCCGACGTTCCCATACTGCTGTCGTTCGGTAGCTCCTCCATCAGGACTTGGACTTTGGAGAGGTTCACAGGGAGGAAATACGCCAGATAGGCAGCAGCGTGGGCTGGATCATCCAGGTAGCGCGACGGCAAAGTTGCACGTGCCGTCGTAAAAAGACGTGAAAGGTTTACGACCGCCTGCGCTAAGGCGTCACCCTGAAGATCTCGCTCGGACGACACCTTTGCCAGGGCCTTTAGAATTTCCGGTGACAGACTGGATGGCTTCTTCTCGTTGAAGGGTTGCATGGGCATAGTGTAAGCTGATGTGGATTAGGAGGACAACCATGACAGACGCAATTCTATTGGCCTACAAAGATGTCGAACACACGATGGAGCGATTCACCCTACTCCTCCAAGGCCACGTGGAGACAATGGGTGCAACTCCATCCCACGATCCCGACCAAGTCTTCCGCTTGTCGCAAGGCTCCAAGGCGATGAGGGACAGCGCGATGATCTACCTCTCCTACGCCAAATACGTGGCCTATGGCATGCCGGAGAGTGAGGATATGGTGCAAGACGAGCTGCAAGGGTAGCAAAACGTTTATTTGGTTGGTCTGGTCTATCTGGTTTGTCTAGTTCACGAGATAGACCAGACAGACCCGATAGACTCCAAAAAACAAGAGCCCGATCCTGAATAAGGATCGGGCTCTTTGTTTTAGACTCACGGCCTCGTTAGATGCTGCGCATGAAGTGCGCCACGTCATCCTGATTGACCGCACCACCCATGATCGAAGACTGGGCGACATTGCTCGACTTCTTCCCGGTCAGACCGGACTCGACTTCGTCCACGATCAACTCCACCGGCATCGACTGACCGCCGTACACCCGCGGCCCACCGATGATTTTGGCCTTGGAGAACCCGTAGATCGCCGTGGCCACTTCCTTGGCCAGCCATCCGACATAGTTGAACTCCGGAACGACGATGAGCTTCGTCTTGCCACAGAGCTTCCGTAACTCCTGCGTCGGAAATGGACGGATCGACCGGACCTTGATCAAGCCGATCTTGATGCCCTTTTCCGCGCAGATGCGAACGGCTTCCCGTGACTGGGCCGC
>JANYEF010000047.1 GCA_025363325.1 Nitrospira sp.
GGCTCGGCATCGGGACATCGGAGCCCAAATGGAGGACCATCTGGTGGTCTATTGCCAGTCCGGCTACCGCAGCAACATCGCGGCAGAAACGCTGGCAGATTTGGGCTACCGTCATGTCTACAACGTCACCGGTAGCATGAATGCCTGGCTCGCGGCCGGCTTTCCGGTTGAATCGGGGCGCCGTTAGTTCGACTCACATCTCGATGAGATCATTTGTCTATGGTCTTGGCACCGGATTGCTCCCGACGCGGGCTGATCCCGATCACGGCTGGAAGTCCGATGTGGGCTGTCGTGCTGCCTTCTAATAGGGGTATCCAGGTGTGGACGCCGGCCAATTTCGACGTGGCCTGTCGGAGCGAAGGGCTGACGGCGACGTCGGAAGAGGATCCTCCATCCATGGCCATGACCTGTCGTAGGGAGGGAAAGGCGTCCCGCAGACATTCCCCAAGGGCATGAAGCGACACCACTTCCGTGGTCTTGAGGATGAGCATATGCCCATTGGTCTGTTCAGCGACGAGAGTCTGATGTGCACGTTTCCCGGTTTGGCGCACACGGACTTTTCCCGTCCGGTCAAGGAGCATGAGCGATTGTGCAACCTCTCGATAGGAAGGTTGTCGTTCGTCGAAGGTGTCAAAGGTCAAGTCCAAGACCCGCGCGCGGCGTGAACGACCCTCCGCCGGTTCTGCCACAAACAGCCCCTGCCAGGTGGCGTGCCGCTTGCTCCCCAGCGAGCGGCCGTTTCCATAGAGCAGCCCGAGATAGGCGTAATTCTCACGGAAGAGCCCGGCATTGAAGACCAGGTCGTGGCCAGTTCGTTCTTGCCATTGGCGAATATCGGGCGGGTCTGAAAAACCGTCTTGCTGGTAGTAGTGCACGGTAAAGTGATAGCGATCGGGATCGATCTCGATGGCGACTAACGGCGCGATGTCTGGGCATTCCGTGTGAGGATTCCAGACGGAAATGGATAAACCGTCTCCGAGTTGATCCCCTGTGAGAGTCTGAGCTGTCGTCGTCACGGGTCCGCTGACCATGACGAAGATGATACCCAGGAGAAACCGGGCGACATGGGTGAAAGGGAGAGACCAGTGGAAGCTGTTGTCCTGTACCATAAGTGTCTCAGGATCGAGTATAGAGAGAGCCGATACGTAGCGTCAATTCGTTGGAGGAAGAGGGACAACGGCTGCGAGGCGAGCCTCCTATGGTCAGCGCGGGACTGGCTGGGCGGTCGATGGGGAAGCGCTAGTCTTGTCTGATGGTGTGCCGGTATCGAGCAGATTGCGGACTGCACGGGCGAGCACCTCCGGCGTGAAGGGCTTTTGCAAGAAGCTGCTCGTGCCCTCTTCTTGTCCGGCCATGATACCCACGTCATCCATATACCCCGATATGAACAGGGTTCGTAAATCCGGCTTGATGACGGAGAGATGCTGTGCCAGTTCCCGTCCGCCCATACCGGGCATGACGACGTCGGTCAGGAGGAGCTGTAAGGAGCCTGCTTGTTGGGTCGCCAGCAAGCAGGCTTCGACCCCGTTCTTGGCTTCTATGACCCGGTAGCCTAGCTTTCGCAGTTCATCTCGCACAAGCGTACGTACGCTTGGTTCATCTTCCACCAAGAGAATCGTTTCCGTGCCTCTCTGAGGCTGCCCCTGGGACTGGGGCGGGGCGGTGGCGAGAATATCAGACTCGACACTCGGGAAATACAGGTCGAAGCGCGTACCGTGGTCCACTCGGCTGGTGACGTCGATGGCACCGCCGCATTGGGTGACAATCCCAAACACCGTGGAGAGGCCCAGACCACTGCCCTTCCCCTCCCCTTTTGTGGTAAAGAAGGGCTCAAAGATATGGGATTGCGTCTGGCGATCCATGCCACAGCCGGTATCGCTGACGGACAACCGGATATAGGGACCTGGCGGCAACGGGTTGAGGTGATAGACCGGACTGCGAGTCAGTTCTGCCTGAGCTGTTTCGATCGTGAGCGTTCCGCCCTTCGGCATGGCATCCCGCGCGTTGACGACGAGGTTAACCAGGACCTGTTCAAGCTGGGCTTCGTCGGCGCGCAGCCGCCCGTTCGTCGGATCGAGTTTGCTGACGAGCTGGATGTCTTCACTGATAAGGCGGCGCAACAGACTTTCCAGACTCGTGACAGCGGTATTGAGTGACAGGACTTTCGGGTCCAGCGATTGTTTGCGACTGAACGTGAGCAGTTGTCGGATCAGCGTCGCGGCCCGTTCGCCAGCCTTCAGTGTTTCATCGACCTTTCCACGAAGGGGGTGTTGCGGGCCGAGTTCCGTCGAGAGGACTTGGCTGTAGCCCACAATGACGGTCAGAAGATTATTGAAGTCATGCGCGATTCCTCCGGCCAACCGGCCAACCGCTTCCATCTTCTGGGACTGCAGAAACTGTTTCTCGCTCTGCCGAAGGGCCTCTTCCGCCCGTTTCCGTTCGGCTCGGTTATCTAGCTCACGTAACGCACGTTGGACCGAGGGCACCAACCGTCCAAGCCGTTGTTTGAGCACATAGTCCGTCGCGCCTTGATGCATGGCGTCGATGGCCAGTTCCTCTCCGATGGTGGCCGAGACGAATAGAAAGGGCACGTCAGGACAGTGCTGACGTGCCAACATAAGCGCCGTCATGCCGTCGAATCCCGGGATTGAATAGTCCGCCAGAATGAGGTCCATCCGGCCTTCCTTGAGGGCCGCCACAAATGCCTGACGTGTGTCGACGAGTTGCGACTGACAAGGGATGTTGCCCTCTGTCAAGGTGGTCGTAATGAGTTCCGCGTCGACCGGATCGTCTTCAAGGTGGAGTAGGCGGAGCGGGGTTTTCACTGGTCCTTTTTTGTGGGGAGACTAATCGATCGAGCCAGAGCTTTCGGGTGGCGGTTCGTTGATCACACCCCAAAAAACACCGAGTTCTTTCACGGCCTTGATGAACTGGTGAAACTCAACCGGCTTTACCACGTAGGCGTTGGCGCCCAACGCATAGCTTTTGGTCAAATCACGCTCCTCGCGCGAGGACGTGAGCATGACCACGGGAATCGGTTTCAGATTCACGTCGTTCTTAATCGTTCTCAAGACTTCGAGCCCGTCGACTTTGGGCATCTTGAGATCCAGGAACACGACCACGGGATTGCCCTGCTGCCTAGTAGCAAAGGCTCCGCGACAATAGAGGTAGTCGAGGACTTCAGCTCCGTCGCGGCAGACCACCACTTTGTCGGCAATGTGATGTTCTTCCATGGCGGCCAGCGCAAGCTCGGCATCACGCGGGTTATCTTCCGCTAGCAGGATGGGTTTGACAGTGGTCATCTGAGGGGCCTCGCGAGTGGGAGAGAAAAATAGAAGGTGGCCCCTTGGTCCAGCGCCCCTTCGGCCCAAGTCCGTCCACCATGTCGATGGATGATTCGACGTACGTTGGCAAGACCAATGCCGGTGCCTTCAAACTCGTCGTTCCGATGGAGGCGCTGAAAGACACCGAATAACTTGTTTACATACTGCATGTCGAATCCGACCCCGTTATCACGCACAAACACCTCGGCTTCACCGGAGTTCCGCATGACAGCGCCGATCTCGATCTTGGTCTCCGGCCTCGTGGCGGTGAATTTCAGCGCATTGGAGATCAGATTCACGAAGACTTGGCGCAACATCGCCGGATCTCCCAGGACGTTAGGTAATGGGTGCATTGTCCAGGAGATTGTCCGCCCTTGCAAGTCAAGACGTAAATCGTGAAGGACGGTCTTGACGAGTTGATCCAAGTTGACCGTCGTGCGGAGCATGTCCTGGCGGCCCATGCGGGAAAAGACAAGCAGGTCGTCGATCAGCTGTCCCATCTGCTTCGCGGAGCCTGAAATCGTCTGCAAATAGCGGCGCGCTTTGTCGTTGAGCGCCTCACCAGCCGCTTTGGACAATAGGGCTGCATAACCGTCGATATGACGGAGCGGGGCGCGCAGGTCATGCGACACGGAATAGCTGAATGCTTCTAATTCTTTGTTGGCGGCCTGGAGCAGCTCGCCACGGCTCTGCAGCTCCGTGGCGACGCGGCGTCGCTCGGTGACATCGTGATGGATCAGAAAGTATACGGAGGCCAAGAGGACCAGCTGTAATAAAGCACCGAGTCCGAGCAAGGCGATCGTATTTCTCGTACTTCCAGCGGATTGCGCCACGCGGGAGTGAAGTGCTCGTTGTTCGGCCGAGTCGAGTTCCGTCATCAGGCGATGGATTCCCTCAAGCTCGTTCTTCGCCGCTCCGGAGAGCGCGAGGTGGCGGACGCCTTCATACCCATGCTTCTCACGCTGGGTGATGGCTCCGTCCTCTGCTCCCAATTGCCTAGCGATAAGCTGTTCGAGTGTCGCCACGCGTGCCTGTTGTTCAGGCCCCTCGCTCGTCAGGCCTCTGAGATACCGAATGTATTCGGGCATTTGCTCGACAACGGTCCGGTAGGATGTGAGGTACGACTCGTCGCCGGTAACGAGATAGCGCCGATGGCCACTTTCCGCGGCGCCAAGGGCTTCTCCGACTGAGCCGAGTAGCTGCACCAATTCGTGACTCTTGGTATCGAGCCGGCTATTCTCGATCAGGACGGCGGTGTTGCGGTAGGAAATGGCACTGATGACCACAATACCGGCAAAGACGAGCCCAAACCCCGCAAGGACACGGCGCTCGATTGACCAATGGGTGAACCACTCCATGAGCCCGCCGGTCTTGGGAGTCGGTGCCGGACTGCTGTCGGGAACCGGTTCCGATCGAACGGGTGCGGGCGCGGCTGGACGTTCCTGCGTGACGGATTTCATGGTTCAAGTGTGCGCGGGCGTGGGAATGTAAGCCAATGTCTAGGAAACTGTACCCTCCTCCGGAAGACCCTGCAAGAAATATCTTAGCAGAATGCTCTCTGGACGCTGGGGGAACCGTCCCTGATGGACTTAGCCCCCGAAGAGGATGACCGCAGGGAGAACGGGAAGGGATGCAGTCGGATCAGCCAAGTTTGAAAACATCAGGATGGCCGAGACAACCCAGTCGGTGACTGGTTGCGGATAGACGCCGACCGCGAGGGTGCCGGCGAGACAGACGTAGATCACCACCTTGATCGGGCCCGAGACCTTGAGGGGCGACGGGTCATGGGGTTCGCTGATGTACATCTTCTTCACGACGATGAGGTAGTAGTACATGGAAATGACGATGTTGATGAGCCCCACGGTGATGAGCATGTAGAGCCCTTCCTTCATGGCCGCGACAAAGATATACAGTTTGCCGATGAAGCCGGCCAGCGGGGGCACCCCGGCCAGTGACAAGAGAAAAATCAGCATCGAAAAGGCGAGAAACGGCGACCGGCGTCCCAGGCCGCTGTAGTCGTCGATTTCCTCACTGCCGATGGCTTCGCTGACTGCGATGATAATGGCGAAGGCACCGAGATTGGCGAACAGATAGGTCAGGAGGTAGAACAACATCGCGTCGCTGCCCATCTTCGTACCGGCTGCAAGGCCGATCAGCACGTTGCCGATCTGAGCGATACCAGAATAGGCCAAGAGCCGTTTCATGTTCTTTTGAGCAATGGCCACGATGTTGCCGTAGGTCATGGACAAGATGGACACAGCGACAAGCAGCAGGGTCCAAATCGGCTTAAAGGTCGCCAGGGCCACGAAGAACATTCTCAGGAGGATGGCAAAGGCCGCGCCCTTGGGTGCGACCGAAAGGAATGCCGTCACTGGTGTCGGCGATCCATGATAGGTGTCTGGAATCCATGAGTGGAAAGGCACGGCGCCGATTTTGAATCCTAATGCGCCGAAAATGAGCAGGAAGCCAATGGCCAATCCCGGTGTAGCCTGTGCCGCCCTCATATCGGAAAATACCAGTTTGCCGGTTTCTCCGTAGACCAAGCTGATGCCATAGGCGAGGAGGCCTGCGGCGAAGATGCCGAGGATGAAAAACTTGATGCCCGCTTCGTTCGAGGCCGTGTCCTCGCGGAGATACGCGACGAGGACATAGAAGCCGACAGTGGAAAATTCCAGGGCGACGAAAACCGACAGCAGATCGTTCGCGGAAGCCATAAACATCATCCCAAGGGACGACATCATGATGAGGAAATAATATTCTCCGCGGAAGAACTTGAATCGATGGATGTAATCGATCGAAGCCAGAATAACGAGGATCGTCGATCCGGCGATGAACATTTTGAAGTACAGTGCCATCCGGTCGAGGACGAACATGTTCGCGAAGAGGCTCCCGGTGATGCCAGTGATATCGAACCAGGCCAGGCAGCCAAGGGTGGCGACGAGCCCGGCGATGCTGAAATACCCTAATTGTTCGTTGGGCAGCCGAGGGAACGAGAAATCGATGATCAGAATGAGACAGAGCCAGGACGTGAGCAGGATCTCCGGTAACAGCAACAAGAGATCGGAAGGAGACATCGGGAGCGCGAAAATCATTCGAGCCCTCGTACGGCGTGCGGAGTGCGGGGTGCAGGGTTGATCGCCAAGAGCGGAGCACTAGTCGCCCCCGTGGGACTCGTCGTTTCATGGTTCACGTGGGACGATTCACGATCAAGTGCCGCCACCGGGACGACGCGGGTGATCTTGGCAATTAAGGGATCGACGCCCGACCGCACCACATCATAGAGGTGCATGGGGAAGAAAAAGAACCCGATGCTGACGGTGATCATGATCAAGAGCGGAAGACGATCAACCACGGCGACTGCGTCGTGCGCGTGACTGTACTTCTGGTCCATGGGTCCGTAGAAAAGCCCGCGCATCATCTTAAACAAGTAGGCCAAGGTCAAGACGATGCCGACCACGGCCACGATGACTTGGAACGGATACTTGTTCCAACTGCCGACGATGATCATGACTTCGGCGATGAAGTTCAGGGTGCCAGGCACGCCGATCGAGGCCATACAAGCCACCACGAAACAGCCGGAGATGAACGGCATGCGATTCGAGAGCCCTCCGAGTGAGGGAATGTCGCGGCTGTGCGTCTGATCGTATACCCACCCGGCCATGGCGAAGAGCATGCCCGTGGCCATGGCGTGAGCGAACATATACATCACCGCACCGGTCAAACTGATATAATCCAAGGCAGCCATGCCTAAGAAGACATAGCCCATGTGACTCGAACTGGAATACCCAATGACGTACTTTGTATCTTTGGCGTAGAACGCGACCAATCCGCCGTACACCATACTGAACATGCAGAGCACGGCCGCGATGGGCATAAGTTCTCTGGTGGTCTCCGGCAGAATCTCAAAGGCCACCCGGATGATGGAAAAATGGCCGAGCTTCATCAGCACACCCGCGTGCAACATGCTCGTGGCAGCCGGCGCGGCTGCGTGGCCCACGGGAGACCAGGAGTGCAGCGGCCACAGCGGAGCGATCGAGGCAAAGCCAAAGAAAATCAGCAGCCAAATGATCTTGTCCAGCGTCGTGCCCAAGACCGGGATATTCATCAACTTGGCCTGTTCACGCAGGACCAGAATGTCGAAGGTATTGAGCCCCGAGTACTTGTAGATCAGCAAAATGCCCATCAACGCCGCCACGGCAAAGGCCGAGAGGAAGAGCACCAGTTTCATCGCGGCATATTCTTTACTGTTGGCTCCGAAGTTGAAGATGAATCCGACCGAATCCCGCTGTTTGAGGCCTTCCGGATCCGTCATCTCGTTATACTTTTTCGTGTGGCTCCCCCACATGCCCAATAGGAGATACATGGGGATCACGGACAATTCGTAGAAGAAGAAAAGGAAGAACAGGTCCAACGACATGAAGACGCCGATCGTGGCGGCAGCGAGGATGAGCAGCCAGATATAAAATTCTTTCATCCGGTCCTTGATGTGCCAGGACACGAAAATTCCTGCGAACAACAAGATGCCGGATGCCAACACCAGCGGGGTGCCGATCCCATCCACTCCGAGGTGGAACGAGATACCCAGCTGGCGAGACCATTCGAATCGCTGGACGAATTGAAATCCGCCCTTCACGTGATCGTAGGCGTAGAACAGGTAGAGTGAGGCGAGCAGAGAGACAAGGGCTGATCCCGCCGCGATCCCTCGCACGAGCATCGCTTGCCGGTTGGAGACAAAGATCAGCGCGATGGCTCCCACGAAGGGGGCAAACAGGATATAGAGCAATGCGTAGTCACCCATACGAATTAATCCACCTTTACATGAGGCTTGGATTCGATCGATGCCACGGCCCCCCGTTCCAGTCGATCGACTAACGCCTGCACCGATCCGTTTATCATTTTCAAGAAGGGAGCGGGATAGAGGCCAATCCAGAGAATCATCACCGACAAGGCCGACGCGATGAGCGCTTCGCGGGGATGCAGATCGCTGATAGAGTCTCTGACGGCCTTGCCGATCGGTCCCATCATCGACCGCTCGTAGTACCAGAGAAAATAGGCCGCACCGAAGATGACACCGGTGACCGCGATCCCACCATACAGCCAATTGGCCTTGAAGGTCCCCAAGAGGATGAGGAATTCACCGACGAAGCCGTTGGTGCCCGGCAACCCGATCGACGCGAGCCCGATGAAC
>JANYEF010000091.1 GCA_025363325.1 Nitrospira sp.
CCAATCTTCGCAGGGGATAACCCAGATAAAGCACCGATAGAAGACGGGTCGAAGGTGATGATCACATCTCCCAAGGACGGGGAAGAGGTCGATGACAGCTTTGAGTTGAAGTACGAGTTGACCAAGGGTTCCCAAGCGACGCATGTCCATGTGTACCTGGACGGTCAGTATCAGAAGGGTTTTTCTGGGGCGCTGAAGGGCCTGAGCAAGGGGGATCACAAGATCACCGTGACCGGTGCCACGAAGGACCACGATCTAGTCACGGCCACCCATACCATTATTGTCGAAGTGGAATAGGCCTGCGATCTGCCACCATCAAGGCCACCAGGGCCTCTAGTGAAAGAGACCCTGGTTCGCCGGACTTCCCAAACCGTTTCCAACCCTCCGTCAGTAGCCGCCCCGTTCAAACAGCAGAATTTTCTCCCTCGACAGCGCCAGCAGCGGAGGGGCTGGCGCCTGATGATCTTCTGTGCTCGCGCAACGCGCGGCCTCAGAAGGCCCTCGCCCTGGCTGATGGCACGTCTCGGCGTGTCAGTGGGTGGGCGGGTGAGAAAGTTGCGCGCAGTGGGAGCCCAAGCAGGCCACCCTCCCGTAAAGAAAAAAGAAAACAAACAACTTGGAAGAATCAAACAGATAGATGACGGTCGCTCAATGCGCGTCTGTGCGGATTGACTGGGACAATTCTGAAAAGTAGAATGTTCGGATATTCTCCACCGGAGAATGATTGGTAATCGGACAAGAAGGTATCCGGCAGGGGATGGGAGGGTGCAGTGTCCATTCAGTTGGTTCAAACAAGGAGGTCGCGATGCAGATGATGGGACGTATCGGGTTCATGGGATTAGGGATCGCGTTAGCGGGCTGTCTCAGCGGAGCACCAGTCTTCGCAGGGGATAACCCAGCTAAAGCACCAATAGAGGATGGGTCGAAGGTGATGATTACGTCTCCCAAGGACGGAGACAAGGTCAGCGACAGTTTTGAGGTGAAGTACGACTTGACCAAGGGCTCCGAAGGTACGCATGTCCATGCATACGTGGACGATCAGTATCAGAAGGGCTTTAAAGGGGAGCTGAAGGGCCTGAGCAAGGGGACGCACAAGGTCACTGTGAAAGGTGCCACGAAAGACCACGATCTTGTCACGGCCACCCATACCATTACCGTTGAGGTGCAATAGGGCTGCAGTCAGCCATCTTCATGGCCAGCAGGGCCTCTTGTGAAAGAGGCCCTGCTGCGCCCAGGGTTTTCACACGGTTTCCAACCCCCCGCAAATACTGCCTCACGTAATTTCCGGACAGCCTGTTTTCCTTATTGACCATCCATTCTGCACTGTCTCCCATCACGATCGTGATGAACAGATTCCTCTGAGTTTTTCGCATTCCACATGGCTGATTTCCCCTGTCCGAATGTTAAGTGGAGCACAACACATGAGAGCTGGAAGAGAGAAACAAAGGCTCGGCACCGGAGGTGCTCCCCCTGGGAAAGGGGCATCTGACCCCCTGCACCAAACAACAGGAGTGGGCAGAGCAGGAGAGAGTTACGGCATCGGTTTGGGGGGCGCCTGCGGATCGAGCTGCGGGCGAGATTGAAGGGCATCCGATGGTGGCGCTTCGATCTTCAACGCTCGCGTAAGCCATGGAATAGCCGTCCCCTGCATGACGACGGACGTGAGGGCAATAAAGAACACCAGGTGGAAGATCGTGTCGGCCTGCTTGACCCCGGCCAATAAGGGAAACGTGGCCAGGATAATCGGCACGGCCCCACGGAGTCCTGCCCAGGCCACAAGGGTCTGTTCTCGAAGCGACATCGGCGAAAAAGCCAGCGCCGTGTGGACACTCGCAGGGCGGGCGATGAAGATCAGGAAGAGGGAAATCAGGAGGCCCACCCAGGCGATTGGCACGAGCCGTGCCGGAAATACTTGTAACCCCAGCATCAAAAACATAGTGACCTGCATCAGCCAGGCCAGCCCATCGTGAAAACGCAAGATACTCTGCTGGTGAGCAAACGGCTTTCGCTGCATGACGAGCCCCGCCAGGTACACGGCAAGAAAGCCACTCCCGTTCAGGAAGGTGGTCAGGCCGTAGGTCAGCAGCGCCAGCGCCACCGACAGCACCGGATAAATGCCTTCCAGCTCCAAGTTGAGCGCATTGAGCGTTCGCCGCATGATCTCTCCCATCGCAATGCCAAGCACCGTCCCCACGGCCATTTGCATCACGAAGAATAAGACAAGCTCTCCGAAGGAGGTCGAGGGTTCCGTCAACAGTCGAATCAGCGCGATCGTCAGCACGACCGCCATCGGATCGTTGCTGCCGGATTCAAATTCGAGCAATTGGACCAATCGCCGTGGGAACTTGGCGTTCCGCGCCCGTAGCACCATAAAGACGGCCGCGGCATCGGTGGACGACACAATCGCGCCGAGCAAGAGGCCCTCCAGGATTGAGAACCCCTGGATCCAGGAGACAAACACCCCAACCAGCAGCGCAGTGAGCAGAACCCCGATCGTCGAGAGAGACAGCCCCTGCCACAGGATGGGACGCACCTCTGCCCACTCTGTGTCCAATCCACCCGCAAACAGAATCAAGACACGCGCAATAACACCCAGCGACTGCACCAGAGCCGGATTGTCGAACGTGATGCCGCCGAGACCGTCGGACCCCGCCAACATGCCGATGGCGAGGAACAAGACCAGTGCGGGGATGCCAAACCGATTCGAGAGCTTGATCGTCAAAATGCTCAGAATGACGAGGGTGGAGAACACGATGAAGATCAACTCAATGGAAGTCGGCATCTGGCTATTCTTTCGACATTGTTCGACGCGAACCGATTCGGCTCTATAGCACGAACGACCGGATCACGCTAGCCATAAGATGAGGCACAGCGCTGTCGCGTAGTTTCATAGAGAGGCTGGGAGAGCATGGGCGATGTTCGGTCGATGCGCGCAGTAGGGGATAGGCCCAGACCACCCCTTGAGGGGAAAATGCGAGTGAGCTTGGAAGGGGGATGGGAGTGGCCAGGTGCCCTTCTTGCTCGCAGAGCCCCCACGATAAAGCAGTGGTCGCTCGATGCGCGCAGTGAAGGGCAGCCTCGGCCACTCCCCTAAATAGAGGTATGGTGAATCAGAAGGCCCTCGTCTGGACGCGCGTGGTATGCGTTTACGTAGGGTGGCGTTGGGTGGTATATAGCCCCACACGGGCACAGTTTCGGACACAATCGGAAGGAACCAACTGAGACGTGGGCAGAGTGACATGAAAGCGACACACTACAGTCACCATCGAGCTGCGAATTATATAGATCGAAGTCGGCACCCCTTGCTGTACGGGATTTCACAGGAGGCCGATTGGATCTCTGAAGACGAATTTCCTGCAGCTCCAGAGTGGGCCGATGTACACGAAGCCTGGCTTCGGTTTATTGACAGCAAGGGACAGACGACCCGGTTTGTTTCTAGGCTTACGAAATCTGCGTACCAGAGGGACAGGACTTTTGCAGAGATCGCTTTCGGGTATTTTCTTGAAACGAAGTGCTCCTTGCCGATTATCGAATGGGAACCACACGGAGAAGCCCGGACCAGGGGAGAATTCATGGTTGGCTCGCTCAACGAAAGAATCTTCGTTGAAGTAAAGACCGGTGGCTGGGAGAAGGACATAAAAGAGGCTGAAGGGAAGAGCAGCCCACGGCTATCTCAGCCAAAGTATATTCATGCAGAGGCCCGATCCGTCGCTCCCTGGGCGGTCATTCGCAATGCCGTCTCGAATGCATATCGTAAATTCCTCGAATCAACACCGACATTACTGATCATCAAGGACGACTACTTTATTTGCCTAGACAAATTTAATGCAGACCTTGCTTTGTATTGTCCGGCACGGGGTCAGCATACAAGTGGCTACTTAGTCGAAAACGGACATTTCGCGGACAAGCGATACGAGCGTCTAGGGGGCGTAGGTATTTTGAACGTGGGACTGTCAGTTCAAGGTCTGCGGTATCGCTTCTCTCTCTACGATAACCCCAATGCAGTCGACCCGGTGAAGTTGCCTCAGGCCGTTTTCAAAGGCTACCCACGATACAACTCATTCAGCCCATAGCACGTAGCCATATCACATTTTATTCCAAGGGCAGTATCAATGACCGCGATTACCTATCGAAACACCAAAACAGTTCTGCCGGGTTGGATCGACCCCGTACACCTAAAAGAAGCACGCGGGTTTTCGTACGAGACAGATACGCACTTTGTTCATTTGTATGGTAAGGACTTTGGGCTGTGGGTCATCTCCGCGGGCCTAACTGCAACCGAAAAGAAAGCTGGGGGGCTGGG
>JANYEF010000107.1 GCA_025363325.1 Nitrospira sp.
CTCGATCCCACGGTCGTGATTGGACAAGATGCCATGCAGATTGCGCTCGAAGACGACAGCGGCTATCTCGCACTGTCCCCTCCGAAAGGCGCATGGAAACCCGGCCGATACAAAGTGGAAATTCACGTGGGAGAACAGGTCAACGAGATGAGCCTGATGGGCACGATGCGCTTCACCGTGGTGGCGGACATGAAGAAGTGATGGGTGATGAGTGACGAGTGATGAGAAAAGACCGAACCCCTCTTATCACTGCTCACCCATCACTCATCACTCATCACTCATCACGTGTCACGCGTCACGCGTTACGCGTTACGAAGAAACGCCGTTTCAATTGACGTCAGGACGCAGGGAGCATATAAGCAAGCCAGCGATCAAGAACAGTGATGGGGTTCACCGGAACTGCTGAGGCTATTGAGCCAGGCTGATGCCTCCTACTATGCACAGGGTAGGAGACACGACCAAGAACGACGACTCCTACCAGGCCCACGGCTCGGTAGGAGTTTTTTGGATTGAACCATGTCCTCATTCTCCCAATATCAGCTCCGCAACATTGTCCAGGATGCTCTGAGATACTTGAAAAGATACGCAGGAAGAAGGGCGTTGCCGATCGGCCGTTTTGTCAAATTTGCAACATGATAAGAACGCATATGCCGCGCAACGTCTGGATCGCCGGATGGGTCAGCTTCTTCATGGACGTCAGTTCGGAGATGGTCTACCCGCTCGTTCCGCTGTTCCTGACCTCTTCCTTGGGCGCGAGCAAATCTATTATCGGGCTAATCGAAGGGATCGCTGAAGCGGCTGCGAGCCTGCTCAAGCTGTTCTCGGGTGTCGTAGCGGATCGGTTCGGCAAGAACAAACTGTTGATGGGGCTGGGCTACGGGATCTCGACCGCTTCGCGGCCGCTGCTCGCACTGGCACCCGGATGGGGAACGGTCCTGGCGGCCCGCTTCGCGGACCGCGTCGGCAAGGGCATCAGGACCGCTCCACGCGATGCGATTATCGCGGCCTCGACTCCGCCGGAGCGGCTGGGACTGGCGTTCGGCTTCCATCGATCGTTGGATACGGCGGGAGCGGTGGTGGGACCTGCCCTGGCCCTCGTCATTCTGTCTGTCTGGGTAGCGGATTACCGCTTGGTCTTCTGGCTGTCCATCGTGCCTGGCGTGGTGGCCGTCGCGCTGATTATCTGGTTCATCAAAGCCGATGACCCGGTTCCATCGATGCGGACGCAGCCGCTGTGGCCCCTTCGCAGTCTCGATGCGCGCCTGACCGGATTCCTTCTGGTCATCGGCCTGTTCTCTCTAGGCAATTCCAGTAACGCCTTCCTAATCCTCAAGGCCGAGCACGTGGGAGTGAGTCCGGCATGGATTTCCGGGCTCTACCTTGCCTTCAACGCCACGTATGCCCTGCTGTCAGTTCCCGCCGGGATACTGGCCGATCGATTCGGACCGAAGAAGATGATCCTGTGCGGATTTGTGTTGTTTGCAATGGTGTACGCAGGATTTGCCCTGGCGACGAGCGTCTGGCAGATCGCCGGACTCTTCATCAGCTACGGTCTCTATATGGGAGTGGCGGACGGCGTGCAGCGCGCCTATCTCGCGACGTTGATTCAAGCGGAACAGAAGGCCACCGGGTTCGGCCTCTATCATATGGTGGTCGGACTGGCAATCCTGCCCGCCAGCCTGATCGCGGGGTTTCTGTGGGACTCCATTGGGCCAGCGGCTCCCTTTGCATTCGGCGCAACCATGGCCACGCTCGCGGCTGTTCTATTTGCCTGGTTCCAATGGAATGACCTAGATGGTCGTGATCAGTTCCGTTCTGACCGATCTGTCTAAACAGGACGGAGGAATAGCCTGTCTGAAAACCATCGGGACGATGACGATCGTCGCTGCGAGACTGAAGAGATCTCATCACCAACGAGGGACTGAAACCAGGCCATTCGTTGACAGGTTACGGGACTGTGATTAGACTGCAACTATGCGAGTCGTTCGCCGAAAACATATCTTGGCTCTGACCATTTGGGGGCTTCTCTCCGTGTGGGGCGCCTTCGGTGGACTTGCCTTAGCTGAGCAACTGGAGATGGTGCTCGACTCCGGTGAACAGGAGACCC
>JANYEF010000150.1 GCA_025363325.1 Nitrospira sp.
GGACCCCCGACACGACCCGCAGATAGGACAGTCGTCCGACAAACGGGTCTATCAGCGTCTTAAAGACGATCGCTGAAAACGGGTCCTCTTGAACGGCACGGCGACTCACCGCCTCGCCTGTATCTGGATGCAGCCCTTCCAACGGAACTCTCGAAGCCCGGTCCATCGGCGATGGCAGAAAATCGACGATGGCATTAAGGAGCGGAACGATCCCAATATTCTTGATAGCCGAGCCGCTGTAGAGCGGGACAATCGTGCCGTCCTGAACGCCAAGGCGAAGTCCATTGATCAGTTCCTCCTGCGTCAGCTCCCCCGCTGCAAGATACTGTTCCAATAATCGATCATCACGCTCGGCCACCGCCTCCTGAATGCGCTTCCGTGCGTCCCCCACCACCGCCCGCTCGTTCTCAGGTATCGGCATCTGCTGAAACGTGGGGTTTTCCGTGCGCGAAGTGATAACGCTCTGTTGGAGGAGATCCAGCACCCCCTCAAGCTGGACGCCACTGCCAAAGGGCAACGACATCGGCAATGGCATGATTCCAAGATCGCGTTGACACATCGCGACAACCCCGTCGAGGGAGGCATTGTCTTTATCTAATTCGTTGAGGAATAGAAGGCAGGGCAAGCCGAGTGCTCTGACGCGAGACCAGACTCTGACAAGTTCGCTCCGGATCCCCGACGAGGCACCCACGACCAGGACTACGGCGTCCACTGCGCGCAACGCCATAACCGTCTCTCCTAGCAGGCTCACCGCGCCTGGAGGATCGACGAGATTGATGGTGGTGTGATTCCAGGCACAACGGAGGAGACTGGTACTGACGGAACTGCGCCGATGCAATTCTTCCGGCTCGAAGTCCGAGACGGTCGTGCCTTGTGCGATCGACCCGAGGTGGGGAACAGCGCCTGCGGCAAAGAGCATGGCCTCGACTAGCGAGGTCTTCCCGTCGCCGGCACTGGAGATCATGGCCACATTTCTGAGTGACTCCCTGCCTAGCTCGCTCATGGGGCCCTCCTTTAGCAGGATGCTGAAAAAGTCCACCAGCCGGGAAAGGCTGAACGCTGAACTATGAACAAGGAAACGATTGTTAATTCAGCGTTCATCGTTCAAAGTTCAGTTGTTCGCTCGTTGCGACTCCCCCTTCGTTCACGCATCGGCACCATGGTTTGTCAGCCAACCTTGATCGGCGAAGCTGACATAGCGTCCATCACCGATAACGAGATGGTCAAGAACCCGAATGCCTAGTACTTCCCCTGCCGACACCAATCGCGCCGTCAGAGCCCGGTCTTCCTGGCTCGGCGTAGGATCACCACTGGGATGGTTGTGCAGGAAGATCACTGCCGCCGCGGATTCTTTTACCGCGAGCGTGAAGACTTCGCGTGGATGAACGATGCTGAGCGTCAAGCTGCCCTCCGATACCGTCTCGTCACGCATGATGGCATGCTTGGCATCCAGTAAAATGACTTTGAAGATTTCATGACGCAGGTCGCGCAAGGTCGGATGGTAATGGGTAAAGAGGTCACGACTGGATGTGATTTTTGTTCCCTTTGTCAGCGGACCAGCAAGGGCACGCTTCCCTAATTCAAGGGCTGCTTTTAGTTGGGCCGCTTTGGCCTCCCCCACACCTGGGACAGCGCAGAGTTCTTCGATGCCGCATTGTGCTAGTCCGGCCACGCCACCGAGTCGATCCAGGATATCCATCCCGACTTGCACAGCTGAAGCCCCTTGACGACCAACCCGAAGGAGAATAGCCAGGAGTTGGGCATTGGTGAGTATCTGTGGGCCCTGAGTCAGCAGTCGCTCGCGCGGCCGTTCTGTTTCAGGCCATTGTGCGATCCCTTGCCCTCTTTTTTTGCTGGCCATTCATCCTTCCTGAACAAAAAATGACACTCTGAACGTTTTTGTACTAGCGATAGCCCCTCGGTAGCCACTTGGTAACAAATACGTATTCCCTAAACTGTTGAAATTACGTACAGCGACAAATTGGTGCAGTAATTGCTTTGGAACGCCTGCAGCAATACACAGCACACCCTGGGAGGATGCAATGGAATGTCCGAAGTGTAAAGGCCTCATGATGCTTGAACGGTTCTCCGATTTCTTCTTAATTTTCTACGCCTGGAAATGCATTAACTGTGGCGCGATCATCGATCGCACCATTTCAAATAATCGACGGAAGAGCTTGGCCGCTCGCAATCCCCAGACAGTGGCGACCCCCTAGACCAATTGCGATTCGTCTATATGCTGGTCAACCCTCGTGATCGCCCGGATGGTCGACATTACCTTAGTGATGCGCTGTCGCTCACGCCTTACGCCGCCGGATCACCAGGCGGCATTATAGCCACCAGCTCAAAGCTCGTCAAAACACTTCCATTTCATTCGCTCCATCTTTTCTAGCTTCCACGCCGGCTCCACCCCAGAATTCCAACCTCGCTTCAACCGCACTTATCTTGACCCCTTCAAAAACGCTATGTTAGAGTCAGGCGCTTCCGAAATATTGCTCACCTTAAATTATGCGTGTCATTGCCGGATCTCACCGAGGTCGACGCTTGAGTGGGCCAGAAGGAACTGCACTCCGTCCCACATCAGACAAGGTTCGAGAGGCTCTTTTTTCGATTCTCGGGACCCAAGTATCAGGAGGTCGTTTTCTTGATTTGTATGCAGGCACTGGAGCCGTCGGGATTGAAGCGCTGAGCCGTGGGGCCTCAGCCGTCACCTTTGTCGAGTCAGACCCCAAGGCCTTGCAGCTATTACAGGAAAATCTACGGATCTGTCAGTTGCTCGACCGAGCACAGGTTCATATGGGACAAACTGCCGCCTTTCTCGCGCGGAAAGACTGGTGGGGTGGCCCCTACGACGTACTCTTTGCGGATCCGCCGTATGCCGCGCTGGATGAGTTAGACATCCTGATCCATGCTTGGAGGGCCGGGTTGTTGTCGGAGTGTGCCACCATGATTATCGAACAAGACTCGCGCACCGAATTGCCTGCATCGATCGACCATGCCACGCTTGTGCGCCGATACGTGTATGGCGATACGGCACTGCATCTGTACAGTGTGTCCACTTCGGCGTCGACTGCATCATGAAAATTGGCATCTACCCAGGAACCTTCGATCCCATTACCCACGGGCACACCGACATCATCACTCGAAGCTTACGGGTGTTTGATAAAGTGGTTGTCGCTCTCGCGCCGAACCCAGCCAAGCATCCGCTCTTCAGCCTGACCGAGCGGCTTGAGATGATCCGGATCGTGATGAAGGAGATGAAACAGGTCGAAGTGACCCACTTCGACGGCCTGCTCGTGGACTATGTTCAGCGATACGGTGCACATGCAATCATCCGTGGCTTGCGCGCGATCTCGGACTTTGAACATGAATTCCAGATGGCTCTGATCAATCGAAAAATGGCCAAACAGGTTGAAACCGTGTTCCTGATGACCAGCGAAGAATATTCCTATTTATCGTCAACCATTATTAAAGACGTGGCCACCCACGGCGGAGCGCTCACGGAGTTTCTGCATCCCGAGGTCGCGCGCCAACTGCAGGAACGGGTCAGGAGTTTAAAAACATGAAGCTTGCTGCACGAGCGGGGCGAATTGTCCCTTCCCCCACGTTGGCCATGGCCGCAACCGCAAAGGCGATGGCCGCACGTGGAATCGACGTCGTCGATTTCTCGTCTGGAGAACCGGACTTCGATACACCCGAGCCGGTGAAAGCCGCCGCAGAAGCCGCAATTCGTGCCGGGTTTACGAAATACACTCCCTCATCAGGCATCGATGAACTGCGTCAATTAATTATTGAGAAGCTTCAGGCGGAGCAAGGGCTTCGGTACGAAAAGTCTCAAGTGCTGGTCTCATGTGGCGCCAAACATTCGCTCTACAACCTTGCCGAAGCGCTCCTTGAAGCGGGTGACGAAGTCATCATTCCCGCTCCCTATTGGGTCTCCTATGCCGATCAAGTCCTGCTGAACGATGCCACGCCGGTGTTCTTGCCGACTCGTGAAGAGGATGGGTACGCCATTGATGCCCATGAACTGGAACGGCTCATCACCACTCGCACCAAGGCGATTATTGTCAATAGTCCCGGCAACCCAACGGGGGCGACCTACGATCGGGCAACGCTCGAGCGTCTTGCTGAGCTGGCTCTCCGTCGGGATCTCCTTCTGATTTCAGACGAAATATATGAAAAAATTCTCTACGATGGAGCGATACACACGAGCATTGCCTCGTTAGGACCGGAGGTTGCCGCCCGTACCGTCGTGATCAACGGTGTCTCCAAAGCTTACGCGATGACCGGTTGGCGGATCGGCTATGCGGCTGGCCCGAAAGACCTGTTGACCGCCATGGCGAACATTCAAAGCCAGAGTACATCCAACCCCTGTTCCATTTCACAAAAGGCTGCCGTAGTGGCCTTGCGTGAAGGCGGTGTGTTCATAGAAAAGATGGTGACAGAGTTCGATCGGCGGCGGCGCGTCATGGTCGCGCGCCTGAATGCGATGCCAGGCGTGCGCTGCCGGATGCCTACCGGAGCATTTTATGCGTTCCCCAATGTGAGTGGGCTGCTCGGACGTCAAAGCCCAAACGGAACAATCTCCACTCCGACCGACCTCGCGAACTACCTGTTGCAAGAATTCAAGGTTGCCGTCGTCCCAGGTGAGCCGTTTGGGAGTACCCAGCATATTCGACTGTCGTATGCGACCAGCATGGAGACGATTGTCCGGGGAATGGATCGCCTCGACGCGGCATTCAAGCAGCTCACCTAGCAGGATGCTGAAAAAGACCGCAGGCAGAAGAGAAACGCTATTTGGTTTATTTGGTTTGTCTTGTTTGTTTGGTTAAACAAGAGCAACTAGATAAACAAAACAAACCAGATAGACCAGAGAAACCAGACAGACCTGGCTAGTAGGAGGAAATGAATCGTGCCAATCTACGAGTACCAATGTGACGGCTGCGCTGATAGGTTTGAAATCAAACAAAGTATGAAGGACGATGCCCTCACCACCTGCCAGAAATGTGGGAAGCATGTACAGCGACTGATTTCATCGCCAGCCATCATGTTCAAAGGCAGCGGGTGGTACGTGACAGACTACTCCGATAAAATGAAACCTTCCTCAGGCAGTGAAGCACCCGTGCCCACGACTGGGGAGAAGAAAGAGGCGGCGCCAAGCACGTCCGACCAGAAGGCGTCTACGGCTCCCTCAACTCCGGCTTCAACCCCCGCGCCCGCGCCGGCAAGCACTCCCTCAAGCACGCCTTCAACTACCTCACCCACAGCGACGACCTCGCCATCGTCTTCCACCACCAAATAGATAGCAGCGACGAGGCGCGTTAGCGCTCGCCTGTGGCTTTGCCCGGTGCTTTCTTTTTCGTCGTGGCCGTCTTCTTGGCCGGAGCCTTCTGTGTGACCTTTGCGGAGTGCTTGACAGTGCCTGCCTTCGGCGTTGCGGCTTTCGCCGACTTCGCCAGCCGCTCCTGTGCGGCTCCCAGGCTATTTTGCAAGCTGTTCATCATGGACGACTTATCGCGATTTGCCCGAGAGAGATCGTCCACTTGCGTCTGCAGATCGTCTTTTACCTTCGAAATCGAGGTGAGTTGATTCTGTAGCTGGGCCTTTTCCATAGTCGCACTCTGCAGCTCGGAGCGGAGTTGTTCTATTTGTGTTTGGAGCGCCGGGGGCCAGTAATCGCACCCGGACAGACCCACAGAAAAGAGCGTTATGGCGGCCACCGCAACAAGATTCCGCACCATCACTACTTGAGCCATCGGTATTCTCCTTTCAGTGTGAGCGATACAATCGACTTCACCGACTATCTGCGTCGAGATGCAGGCCGTGAGCGGCCAACTGTACCACGATGGCACCTCGTTCGATCGCTCCATCGCGAATGATTCGGATCGGGCCCCGTATGTCGATGACGGTGGACGGTCGCCCTCCAGGAGTCGGTCCAGCATCAATGATCAAGTCGATCACGTCGCCAAGACCGTGCTGGACTTCTTCCGCCGTGCAGGGTGGCTGTATACCTTCACGATTCGCACTGGTGCCGGTCACCGGCCCGACTAGGCGCAAGAGATCAACCAGGGGTTGCCAGGCACTGAGACGAATGCCGACAGAACCGGTTCCCGCCGTTACCGCATCGGGGAGTTCCACGGCTGCGGAAAAGACGATCGTGAGAGGCCCGGGCCAGAAGGCGTTCATCAATACGGTGGCCGCTGGAGGGATACTTCGAACGAGCGGCTCCAACTGAGGCCTGTCACCGACCAGCACGAGAATCGGTTTTCCCTCAGATCGGCCTTTGACCTGCCACAACCTGGCGAGCGCCTGTTCGTCGAACGGGGCCACCGCAAGCCCGTAGAAACTTTCCGTCGGCAGGGCGATAAGACCGCCATTTCCGAGCACGAGACGCACCCGCTCAGCAAGCACCGGGACGGTGGAAGCCGCGTAGCGCTCGATCGATGCCATGGCAGGAACCATCAGCCCCATGCTGCCTTACTCGTGACGTGCAAACGCACGATGCGCGATATCCGTTCGATAGTGGGAATCTGCAAATGAAATCGACCGGGTCACGCGATAGGCTTCCGCTTGCGCGTCCGCCAGGGTCTTTCCGCGTCCCGTAACTCCCAGCACCCGACCCCCTGACGTAACCACCTCGGCACCCGTTCGTGCTGTACCTGCATGAAACACCACAGTCGTCTCATCAGTCGTGGTCGGCAATCCGTGAATCACGCGGCCGGTCTGATAGGCTGCGGGATAGCCTCCCGATGTCATGACGACACACACCGCGGTCTCATCATGCCAGTCCACGGTGAGCTGATCGAGCCGATGTTCGACCACGGCCTCCAGCACCTCCAATAAATCGGTCTTGAGCAACGGGAGCACGACTTGTGTTTCCGGATCCCCCATCCGGGCATTGAACTCCAAGACGTATGGCGTCTCTTTCACAATCATGAGCCCGGCATACAAGACACCCTGAAACGGGCAGCCCATGCGAGACAAGGCTTCTACAGCGGGATAGAGAACCTGCCTGGTGACTTGCTCGCGCAGTGCCATGGTGCCGAGCGGTGCAGGACAATAGGCACCCATGCCCCCGGTATTGGGTCCCGTATCCCCATCTCCGACTCGCTTATGATCCTGCGCCGGCAGCATCGGCACCACCGTCCGGCCATCCGTGAAGGCCATGATGGTCAGTTCCTCGCCGTCAAGGAACTGTTCGATCAACACGCGCTGGCCGGCCTGACCAAACACCGCATGCTCCAGCGAATCCCGGACGGCCCGTATTGCCTCCTCACGGGTCGTCGCGACCACCACACCCTTTCCCTGCGCCAATCCATCCGCCTTCACCACTACGGGAAGCTCATGCTGATCGAGATAGGCTAAGGCCGAAGCGACCCGATCGAAACTTTGCGCCTTCGCCGTGAGAATCTTCGCGCTGGCCATGATCTCTTTGGAAAAGACTTTGCTGGCTTCGATGCGGGCAGCACCCTTCGTCGGTCCAAATATCTTGAGCTTGGATTTGCGAAAATCATCGACAATGCCCAACGCAAGCGGAGCTTCCGGCCCCACGACCGTCAGATCGATCTTCTCCGACTCCACGAATGTTTTCAGTCCGGCAATGTCGTCGGCTTTGACCGGCACACAGGTCGCGAGCGATGCGATCCCTGCATTGCCGGGCGCACAATAGAGCGCGGGCGTGCGGGGACTTTGCGCGAGTTTCCACACCATGGCGTGCTCGCGTCCACCACTGCCAACGATAAGAATCTTCATCTCAATCCACTCGTGATGGGTGATGAGTGATGAGTGATGAGTTGGATATAAAGGCAGAGTGGAAAACGATCGCTGCGAAGACTTTCTCGACGAACTGATCACGCATCACTAATCACACATCACCATCCGTTAGTGGCGGAAGTGGCGCATGCCCGTCAAGATCATCGCCACCCCCTGTTCATCTGCGGCTTTGACAATTTCGGCATCGCGAATCGAGCCGCCCGGCTGAATGACCGCCGTGATCCCCGCTTGCGCGGCGGCATCTAATCCATCCCGGAACGGGAAGAACGCATCCGACGCCATCACGCATCCCTTGATCGGCATCTGGGCTTTCATCACCGCAAGCTTCACCGAATCGACCCGACTCATTTGGCCGGCGCCGATTCCCACCGTCTGCCCAGGCTTCGCATAGACGATCGCGTTCGACTTCACGTGTTTGCAGACCTTCCAGGCAAACGCGCAGGCCGCATACTCCTCGTCCGTCGGTTTGCGCAGGGTCGGCACATTGAGCGCTTTCAGATCGGTCAAGACACCAAGATCCCGGTCCTGTACGATCAAGCCACCCACCAATTTCTTGAGATCAAAGCCCTCGTGCTTCACCTTCGTGAGCGGCCCGACATCGAGCAAACGAAGATCTTTTTTGCGTTTCAATTCCGCGAGTGCGTCGTCCGCAAATCCAGGCGCAATGACCACTTCCACAAACGTGGAAGTGATTTCTTTCGCCGCAGCCAGATCCACGGGACGATTGAATGCAATCACGCCGCCGAACGCCGAGATGGGATCGGTCTCCCGAGCTTTCACATAAGCCTCGACCGGCGTCGCCCCCAGTGCCACGCCGCAGGGATTGTTGTGTTTGATAATAGCCACGGCAATCTCGGCATACTCTTTCGCCAGCTCAAGCGCCGAATTCGCGTCCAGGAAATTGTTATACGACATTGCCTTGCCGTGCAGAATCTTCCCGTGCGATACGGATGGTTCGGAGGGATGCAGCTCTCGGTAGAACGCCCCTTGCTGATGCGGGTTTTCCCCATAGCGGAGCATCTCTGCCCGTTCGAACTGCAAGGACAATATCTGGGGAAACTTGACCTCGCTGCCCTGCACCTGCCGTTCGAGATACCCGGCGATCAGACTGTCGTAGCGAGCCGTATGTTGAAACACCTTCAACGCCAACTCGCGCCGTAACTCGCGCGACGCCGTCCCGGCCTTCGCCGCATCGAGTACGCGCTGGTAGTCCGTCGGGTCCACGACCACCAGGACATCTTCGTGGTTTTTGGCGGCAGAGCGCAGCATCGACGGCCCGCCAATATCGATATTTTCGATGGCCTCTTCAAAGGAACAGTGCGGTTTCGAGATCGTCGCCTCGAACGGATAGAGGTTGACCACGACCACGTCGATCGGCCCAATTCCCTGCTGCTTCATCTCCTCGACATGGGCCGGTACCGAACGACGTCCAAGCAAGCCGCCATGAATCTTGGGGTGCAGTGTCTTGACGCGGCCATCGAGAATTTCCGGTGAGCCAGTGTAGGCTGCCACATCGGTCACCTTTACACCGGCCTCTCGTAGGGCTTTTGCCGTTCCTCCAGTCGAGAGGATCTCGGCACCCAGCGCCTCGAGTCCTTTTGCCATGTCCACCACGCCGGTCTTGTCTGACACGCTGATGAGTGCCCGCTTGATGCCGGCCATAGATCACTCCTTGGAAGACGATCGATAGATGTTACGTGAGTCGGAAGGCGCG
>JANYEF010000152.1 GCA_025363325.1 Nitrospira sp.
TAACCGATTCCACGGGATGGTCCGGCAATGGCAGGACCTCTTCTACGAAGGGCGGTACGCCTCGAGCGATTTGGAGACGACGCCGGACTTTGTCAAGTTGGCAGAGGCGTACGGAGCAGTCGGGCTCAGGGCCAGCAAGCCCTCTGAGATCGATGCTGTCCTCAAGGAAGCGATCGCAGTGAACAAACCGGTCATCGTCGATGTGCCGACGTATCGATATGAAAACGTTTATCCGATGATCCCAGCTGGCGGCTGCAACCATGAAATGATTTTGGAAGATCCACCGGCCTTGAAAAGTAAACAGTCTGGAGCGGGCCAGGTGGCCCCAAAAGATTCAGATACAATCCTCACGGCCTAACCGTCGGTGTCGGGAGTACAGATTGGATATGGAACACATTATCTCGGTGACCGTGGAGAACAAGTTTGGTTCGTTATCTCGCGTTGCTGGTCTGTTTAGCGGTCGTGGATTCAACATCGAAAGTCTCTCTGTGGCGCCGACGCTCGATGCGTCCATGTCGCAGATGACCATCGTCACGTCCGGAGACGAGCGGATCATTGAGCAGATCGTGAAACAGCTCAACAAGTTGATCGACGTCATTAAGGTCGTGGATCTGAACGAAAGCGATTTTGTCTCGCGGGAGACGGCGCTCATCAAAGTGCATACGCGACCGGAAGATCGCGCGGAAGCATTGCGGATCGCCGATATTTTCAGGGCCAATGTCATCGACTCTACGCCGGCGACGTACACCATCGAGGTGACCGGAGATCCACAAAAGATCGAAGCGATCATTAACCTGCTGCAGCCCCTCGGAATCAAGGAACTCACCAGGACCGGACGGGTCGCGGTTGCCCGCGAGTCGATTCGATCGACGGGCGTGCAGGCAAAAAAGATTGCCCGCGAATAGGTTCTACCGGGCTCATCATCCACATCAGTTCAGTAAAACGAACACCGTTCTTACCCAGGAGTGATCGATGAAGATTTACTACGACAAGGATGCCGATATTCAACAGATCCGGAACAAGAAAGTAGCGGTAGTTGGCTACGGCAGTCAGGGCCACGCCCATGCGCTCAACATGAAGGAGAGCGGCGTAAGCGTGGTCATTGGGTTGCGCGAAGGCGCTTCATGGAAGAAGGCGGAGCAAAGTGGACTGAAAGTTATGCCGGTGGCCGATGCCGTCAAGGCGTCCGATGTGGTCATGATTCTCGCGCCTGATGAAGCGCAAGCGGCCATCTATCGGCAGGACATCGCCCCGAATCTGAAGCCGGGATCCTATCTCGCGTTTGGCCATGGCTTCAACATTCATTTCGGACAGATCGTGCCGCCGCCTACCATCAATGTGTTCATGGTTGCTCCTAAGGGGCCCGGCCATCTTGTCCGATCGGAATATACGAAAGGGAGCGGGGTGCCGTGCTTGCTCGCGATCCATCAAGATCCCAGCAAAACGACCCAGCAGGTTGGCCTGGCCTATGCCAGCGCGATTGGGGGCGGGCGGGCCGGTGTGATCGAAACAAACTTTCGGGAAGAGACCGAGACGGATCTTTTTGGAGAGCAGGTTGTTCTCTGTGGAGGACTCACTTCCCTCATTCAGGCCGGGTACGAGACGCTCGTGGAAGCTGGCTACTCTCCGGAGATGGCCTACTTCGAGTGCCTGCATGAAGTAAAATTGATCGTGGATTTGATCTATCAGGGCGGTATTTCCAACATGCGGTACTCTATCAGCACGACGGCCAAGTACGGTGATATCACCCGCGGTCCTCGGATTGTGACGGAGCAGACAAAGCAGGAAATGAAGAAGATTTTGGGCGAAATTCAGCAAGGCCAGTTTGCCAAAGAGTGGGTGCTGGAGAATCAGGCAAACCGTCCGGTCTACAATGCGCTGCTGGCTAAAGGTGAAGCCCACCCCATCGAAGAGGTTGGGGCCCGGCTGCGGGCGATGATGCCCTGGCTGAAGAAGGACCAACTGGTTGATAAGAACAAAAACTGAGGATTGAGGGCTCTGTGTCAGATCGTGCCATCGGCATCCCGTTTGCCAAAGAAGGAATTCCCTTCATCGGGGCTGTTGCCGGGGTTACACTACTAGCAGGATGGCTGGGCTGGGTTATTGTGGCGGTTGGGGCGGCGCTCCTGACGCTCTTCGTTTCCTGGTTCTTTCGTAATCCCTCGCGTGTGGTCCCGATGGGACCTCGGCTCGTGCTGGCTCCCGGTGACGGGAAAGTTATCGCCATCGAAGAAGAGTTCGAGCCCCGATTCATTAAGGATCGTAGCATTCGACTTACCATCTTCTTGAACGTATTCGATGTGCACATCAATCGAATTCCTTGTGAAGGGGTTGTCGAGGAGGTGCAGTATCAGCCGGGTGTATTCCTCGTGGCCAGCAGGCCGGATGCGACATTGAGGAACGAGCAAAATGCCTTGATGATTCGGACGGTGGAGGGTGCGAAGGTGCTGTGTGTGCAGGTGGCTGGGTTGATTGCCAGACGGATTGTCTGTTGGATCTCGCCGGGAGATCGGGCCGTATGTGGTGAACGATTCGGGCTGATTCGATTTGGGTCGCGGATGGATACGTTTCTTCCGGTCGGAACGGTGATCAACGTGGCAGTCGGCGATCATGTAAAGGGTGGAGAAACCATCCTGGGGGAACTGCGATGAAAACCACTGGACTTCGTCAATCGTTCGGGAGAAATGGAAAGCGGCGTAAAGCTGCCATGCACCTGATTCCGAATCTTTTTACGACAGGGAATCTATTCTGCGGCGTCTATTCGATGTTGTCCGTATTCAATGCGGACTACATGGTCGCAGCAGTTGCAATCCTGGTGGCCATGATCTTCGACGTGCTCGATGGGAAGTCGGCGCGGTTGACGAACAGCACCAGCCATTTCGGCTTCGAATATGACTCGTTGTCCGACGTGGTGTCGTTCGGGGTTGCTCCCGGCCTCTTGATTTATTCCTGGGCGCTGAGCGGACAGGGTATGTTTGGTGTGGCGGTGATGTTCGCCTACGTGGCGATGGGTGCGGTTCGGTTGGCTCGGTTTAACTCGACTGCGTCAGTGCCGGACGGCAAGTACTTTACTGGGTTGGCTATTCCTGCAGCGGCAGGGGTCGTGGCGTCGCTCGTGATTTTCGACCACTATAGCGTCAGAATTGGAACGGAAGTGAAGCCCCTCCTCGTCCTGTTTATTACGCTGACCCTTTCGTTCTTGATGGTGAGCACCATTAAGTATCGGAGCTTTAAAGACATGAAGTTTCGCGGCGGTCAGCACATTACCTATCTCGTGTGGGGAATTTTGACGCTCATGCTTGTGGCTGCCTGGCCCCAAGTTATGCTATTTGTCATCTTTGCCGGCTATGCATTGCTTGGTCCTGCAGAGCGGCTGGTCGGACTTTTGGCCAAAGTGGCCGGGAAGCGTCCATCGACCAAGACTGAGCAGCCGGCGACTGAATCGAAGTTCTAGCAGGCTGCGACGAGGAGTAGTACGCGGTTCGCATAGCAGTGAGAGAGCTGGTGCATGGTGCAAACCAGCCTGTGCGGCGCCGAACTCGCCTCTGAGCCAGAATCCGTGAAACCCGAGTAATGGATTCCGTCTCGCCCTCGTGATCGGGCGTAATGAAGGGTTATGAACAGCTGGGCACGTTGTTCATGGCTAAATCAGGGTGGTACCACGGAGCTTCTCAAAGCCTCCGTCCCTGGGCGTAGGGATGGAGGCTTTTTATTTGAGATCGCTGAAAATGTTTTCCCGCAGTGTCCTCGGTCGCGTGCCTCCCTGCGACGTACCTTACGGGTACGCCTCAGTCGTCCCGCTTCCTGCGGCCTTGAGAGAAAGACATTTTGAGCAATCTCACAAGATTAGAGAGGTGATACCATGACCAGAATGATACGAATTTTCGATACGACCTTGCGGGATGGCGAACAGTCGCCCGGCGCCAGCATGAATGTGGAAGAGAAAATCATGGTGGCAAAGCAACTGGCGCGTCTGGGGGTCGATATCATTGAAGCAGGATTTGCCTATAGTTCTCCTGGAGATTTTGAAGCGGTGCGGCGGATCGCGCAGGAAGTCGAGGGACCGACGATTTGCAGCTTGGCGCGGGCGCGTCCGGAGGATATTGAACGAGCATGGGAGGCATTGAAGGGGGCCCCGAAGGTCCGTATTCATACGTTTCTGTCGACCTCGGATATCCACTTGAAGCACCAATTCAGAATGACGCGTGACGAGGCGAAGAAGCGCGCGGTCGAGATGGTGCAACTGGCGAGGGGGTATGTCGACGATGTGGAGTTTTCGCCCATGGATGCCAGCCGTTCCGATCCCGCCTATCTCTATGAGGTGATCGAGGCGGTGATTGCCGCAGGAGCCGGGACGATCAATATTCCTGATACGGTTGGCTATGCGGTGCCACAAGAATTTGGCCGGCTCATTCGTGGCATTCGCGAGCAGGTGCCAAACAGTGCGAAGGCGGTGATCTCCGTCCATTGCCACAACGACTTGGGCCTTGCCGTGGGGAACAGCTTGGCGGCGGTCTTCGAAGGGGCTGGCCAAGTCGAGTGCACGATCAATGGGATTGGTGAACGGGCAGGGAACACGGCACTGGAAGAAATTGTCCTGGGGCTTCGGACCAGGAAGGATTTTTATCAAGCCGACACGAAGATTCATACCGAAGAGATCTCGAAGACCAGCCGATTGGTCAGCAAGATCACCGGCATGGTAGTGCAACCGAACAAAGCGATCGTCGGGGCGAACGCCTTCGCCCATACGTCTGGCATTCACCAAGACGGGCTGCTGAAGGACAAGACAACCTATGAAATCATGCGACCGGAGTCGATTGGGCTGGTAGAGAGCAAGATGGTTATGGGGAAGCTTTCAGGCCGGCACGCGTTTCGCCAGCGGTTGGTGGAGTTGGGGCATACGCTATCGGACGAGGAGGTCAACCACGCATTCGAGCGGTTCAAGAAGTTGGCCGATCAGAAGAAGGAGATCTACGAAGAGGATCTCGAAGTCATTATTTCCGAAGAGTTGGTCAAAATGGCCGATCGGATCACCTTAAAATCGTTCCATGTGGCCAGCGGGACGGATCAGGTGCCAACCGCCACGGTCGAACTCGAGATTGACGGACAAACGATCGCGCAGACCGGAACGGGCGATGGGCCGGTGGATGCGGTCTATCGGACGATTGCCGCAATCACGCAGACGAAGAGCACGCTCCTCATGTATGTCGTGAAGGCAATCACGGGGGGGACTGACGCCCAGGGTGAAGTCTCGGTCCGGGTTCAAGAAGATGGACGTACCGTCTCAGGCCATGGGGCGGATACGGATATCATTATGGCCTCGGCGCGGGCCTATCTCAATGCGCTGAACAAGTTGTTGTACTTGGCAGGAAAGCAGGCGCAGGGCGAGCAGAAGGTGAACTTGATTTAAGGAAAGTGCTCACGGTAGAGTCACCGCCTTCGGTCTGGGAAAAGGAAGGTATCGTTGGTTGTGAGGTGCTCCGTGGTTCACGTCACGCTGGCAGATCGGCCGGAGTTTCTGGCTGGCGATCATACCGTTCTTCGAGAGCTTCTGCATCCGACGAAACAACCGCACGCGCTTGGGTATAGTGTGGCGCATGGGACATTGACCCCAGGCGCCCGGTCGAAATGGCACAGGTTGACGTCCTCAGAGGTCTACTACATTATTGCCGGTCGGGGACGATTGACCGTAAATGGCTCGGTCGTTGCGGTGGGACCAGGCTCAGTCGTTTATGTGCCTCCAG
>JANYEF010000164.1 GCA_025363325.1 Nitrospira sp.
AGTGCTGCTCGGCGAACAAGACGCTGTCATCAGCGACGCCTTGAACCACGCCAGCCTGATCGACGGCATCCGGCTCTGCAAGGCCACCAGGCTCCGCTATGCGCACTCCGATATGGCAGACCTGGAAGCCAAGCTGCGCGACGCAGCATCCTATCGCCTTCGCCTGATCGCGACGGACGGGGTCTTCTCCATGGATGGCGATCTCGCAAGGCTCGATCGGATCGTCGAACTGGCGGATCGATACGATGCCGCAGTGATCGTGGACGACAGTCACGCGACCGGTGTGCTCGGGCACAACGGGCGCGGCACGCCGGACCATTTCGGTGTCGCGGACCGGATCGAGATTGTGACCAGCACGCTGGGGAAAACATTGGGCGGCGCGGCAGGCGGGTTTACGTCCGGACGAAAGGAAATCGTCGAGCTCTTGCGGCAGCGGTCGCGGCCCTACTTATTTTCGAATTCACTCCCCCCCGTCATCGCCGCAGCGGCGCGACGGGCCGTGACCCTCGTGGCCCAGGGCGACCAATTACGGGCCAGGCTGCGCGAGAACGCGGCCTTCTTCCGCGCGCAACTCACCACCCTCGGATTCCGTCTCATTCCTGGCGAGCATCCCATCATCCCGATCATGTTGGGTGACGCCTCGCTCGCCACCAGGATGGCAGAGCGGCTGTTGGAGGAAGGGATCTATGTCGTGGGGTTCAGTTACCCGGTTGTGCCTGAAGGTCAGGCACGGATTCGAGTGCAGATGTCGGCGGCTCACACACACGAACAGCTTGAGCGAGCCAGCGCCGCCTTCGCAATAGTCGGCCGGGAACTGGGTATCATCCAATAGAAACGTCTGTCTGGTTGATCTGGTTTGTTTTGTTTATCTGGTTGATTTGGTTCATCTGGTTAGTTTCGTTCAACCAAAAAACCAGACAAACCAGATGGACCAGATCAACCAGACAGACCGGGCTTCGCTTACTCCCGAATCGCCTTCGCTCGCGTCTGCAGATAGGCGTTGCGCACGGCGGTATAGAGATCCAACGTCGCTTCCTCGACTCCCTGGTACTTTTGGAGATTCCTCGACCGTTCATTCACGATCTCTCCCACGCGACTCCCCGTCTGAATCAGGCTGGACGTCATCCGATTCGGGTGGGAGATGACGGAGGGCACGTTGTTGACCTCGATGATCGGCACCACGAGCCAGTTGATCGGATTGAGAAACACGTCGCCGACATATCCAAAAAAATCCCGAACGGTGAAGGGTGGGAGCAGCGGCAATACGAGATAAGGGCCTGGTTTGACGCCATAGAATCCAAGCGTCTGTCCCATGTCTTCGTCCGGTGTGACAAGGTCGACATGTTTCGCGAGGTCGAAGAACCCACCCAATCCTACCGTGCTATTGATCAAGAACCGTCCTACTTCGATGCCCGCACCTTTGACCTTGCCCTGAAACACATTGTTCAAAAAACGGGGAGCGAACCGGAGATTGGAAAAGATGTTGCTGATGCCGACTTGGACCAGGTCGGGCATGACGAAATCATATCCTTTCGCCACGGGCTTGAGCACGAATCGATCGACCTGGCGGTTGAACTCGAAGATGCTCGTATTCATCGGCTCCCAGGGATCATATTCCTCACCGGCTCCCCCATAGGCCATGGCAAAGGGATCGAGCGGTTCGTCCGATTGAGCCTCTGGCTGCGACGAGGGATCCGAAGCCAGATTCTGGTCCGTGACTGGCCTCGCGTCGCTCAACCCCTGTGGCTGCGCTGTGCCGGTTTTCCCTGCACAGCCAACGGCAAGCACCATCGCGACACCCAGCAGACTCAACGTCAGCAGACGAAAGGGAATCATCACCCCGGCCTCCTTAACCCGCATTGCTCATGAAAACGTCTACTCCGACCGCCATCAAGCCGCTCCTCTGAGCAGACCCTAACCCGCGTTATTCATGATGCTGCTGCTGCAAGCGCGGATACGCGGCTGTGACGGGCAGTCTCGCCGTTCAGCCCTTCGACATACTGCACGAGTATGCCTCAGGACTTCACGCCTCCGAGTGCCCGTCTCGCTTCACGTCTGCACGCTTTCGCGACGAACCTTCATGAATAATGCGGGCTACGCTCAGCCGACGCGCACTCTATCAAATGCCGAGGCGATCTCCAATCAATTATTATGAAATTATAACGTGGAGCGCGACGTGCGAGACAGTCGGGAATGGCAAGACCCGCGAGGGTTGAGGTACGAAGTTCGAGGTTTTCGGAACTTCGAACCCCGAACTTCGAACTTTGGATTTCGCCCTTCCGCAAGTCTCGCCTGTCTCGCGTGAGCGCGGGCTAGGATTGGAGGGCCGTCTGGATAAACTCGGCCCATCGGCGGAAATAGGCGACCCCGCCAACCTGGTAGGTGTTGTTGTGGTCGGCGCCCTCGATAACATAGAAGAATTTAGGAGGCTTGGCTGCCTCGAAGACCTGCCGGCCTAGCTCAAGCGGGATAATGTCGTCTTTGTCGCCGTGAATGATCAACTTCGGGAGCGAGAGGTGCGGAAGGCGATCGATCAATGTGAAGTCTGCCCCGAGCAGCCAATGGACCGGCACCCCCCCGTAATGGAACTTGGCCACTGCTTCGATCGACGGAAACGATGATTCTAGGATCAGCCCCGCGGCAGGCTTCTGCGCGGCAAGTTCGCCCGCAACAGCCGCGCCGAGCGAGCGCCCGAATAGGACAATGCGCTCGGGGCGAATCATTCTGGTTCGCGTGAGATAATCGTGCGCCCCGAGCGCATCCTGATAGAGCCCCTCTTCCGACGGCCGCCCCTGGCTCCGACCATAGCCGCGATAGTCGAACAGGAACACCGACAGTCCGAGGCGGTAGAGTTCACGGAGGTTCTCCAGTCGGTTGATAATGTTCCCTGCGTTGCCGTGGCACCAGAGTATGACCGGACGATCTGCCTGCGCCTCAACGTACCAACCGAACAACCGCGCTCCATCGGAGGCCTGAAACCACACATCCTCAAGCGGCACCCCACTGAGCCGCGCCCAATCTCGATCTTGCCAGGGCTCAGGATGATAAACGAAGAATTGATCGAGGATGCCCATGATCTTCTTGACA
>JANYEF010000229.1 GCA_025363325.1 Nitrospira sp.
CCTGAAAAGGACAAGGCCGTGCCCGGGCCATTCATGACTCGCTGATTGAAGAAATGTACTGGTTTCTTGACCGTCGCGAGGGCCGCCATTATCCTTTTTGGTTGCAGGCGGTGGGCGATGTAGATCGGACGGCGATTGAGAAGACGATGGGGGCGGTACAAGCGTGGACTGCTGTGGGGAGGGTCATCGGGGGATGACAAGTAAGAGGGAGTCTGGGCTGTGGCGGAGTCGTGTATGCGTGTGGGGTGGGTGGTCTCATGGGTGTGATGAAGGGGGCGTTGGTTCAGTGGGGTAGTTATCTCGTGATTTTCTAATAGATAGAAGGGCTATGAAAGCATTTCCTGATGATCTTGTGCGCGATCTGACCAAGCCTGAAATCCTGGGCCTTCTTGAAATTATGCATTATTCGAACGATGCGCAGACGCAGAAGGATTTTGGGCACATCTTGGGGTTAGTGCACTCGACGTTTTCGTTCCCGAATGTCTTAGGGGGCGTGATTTTATCTACGGATGTGGATGCGTCGGATTTGAAGGGATGGGATGTAACAACAACGCAGCATTGGCTGCTGAATGAGAGTTACCCTGAGGCCTGGCTGAAGGAATACTATGAGCAGAAGTATTACCAATGTGATCCTGTGGCGCAAACTATTGCGACGTCGTTTGGGTTTACGACGACATGGGCTGAGATGATTGGCGTGTGTACGCCAGCACAACGAGTGGTGTTTGATCGGGCCGCCACATTTGGCATGGTCCATGGGGTTACGGCGTCGTGTTTCGATGAGGATTCAATGTGGGCCTCCTTTATGTCTTGTGCAGGGTGTGCAGAGGGAGAAGATGTGCGGCTGAAGCCGGTTGTTAGCTACATTGTGCAACGTCTTCATGACAGTCTTGTGGTGTGGAGTCGGTTGCTCCGTAGGGATGGGCGGGAGAAGTTTACGACTCAAGAGCGAGAGGTGATGCGTTGGATGTCTGTGGGCAAGACCAATGGTGAAATAGGTAGTATTATCGGTCTGAGAGAGCGGACAGTAAAATATCATGTGTCTCAGTTGTTTATGAAAATGGATGTGCATAATCGTGCACAGCTTGTGAGTGAAGCGCGGAAACTCGGTTTACTCATTGCCGTGTGAGTCTTCTTTCAGAACAGACCTGCTCGATTGTGCATGTACCGGTGGAGTCTTCTCGTCCTATCGTTGCTTCTTGAACATGTGGTGAGGGAAAGTTCTGTCCCTTTCACGTGATGGTGGTTGTCACTTCCCCTTCTTCTCACTGCTTCCTTCCGTTTCTTTCTTCTCCGTGTAATGTCTGATTTCTACCGTATTTTTGTAGAGCCGTTGTATCGCCCTGCTCGTCTTGCTTGGCAGAGATGGATAGGAAAGGAAAATGCGTGTATTCCTATCGTGTTGACATTGTTTCTAATTATCGAGTGATCGGAGGGGTATCGCTTTATGCTTAGGAAGGAGGACGGTTGGTGGTTCAGTGGGCTGTCCATTCGGGCAGTATCCGTCTAGGGCCGATGTCTTGTATTTTGCGTGTCGTGAGAGCTGATGGTGGTGTAGCGAGGTGGGAGATGGAGAAGTGTATGGGTGGGGTCGAGCGATTTCCTTGTGAGTGGAGCCGGCTCACATTGAGTAATGTGACGCATCTGGGGATGGCGTTGCGGCAGATCTCATTGCAGAGCGCGTCGCTGTTGATTCGGGCGAACGCCATTACGCAGGTATTGTTTGAGTCGTTTATCTGTCACGAGACTGGAGTGCCGGTGTGTCCACTGGTGCGGGTGTTCCGGACCGTGCCGGTGGCCGAGTTAGGTGAAGCTGACCGTCTCTCTATCGAACGGCGAGTGGCTGAATCTGGCGAGGGGCTTTCGGAGAAGGTGTTGCAGTTGATTGGGACGTATGGCCTCCAGCCGGGGTGGTGTGATGTGTCCTTGTCGTCTACCCATCGGTGTGTGCCAGTGAATGCCACCACGTTTCCCGTCCAGTTTCCGATGCTGAGTGAATTAATGCACGCGGTGAGCGCTGAGTCTCAGCTGGTCCTCGAACAGACTGGAAGCCTTGTGGCGAGGGAGAAGGTCGATGGTCTCTATATGTTGTATGTGCCCGATGTCTCCAACAGTCCCTATATTCTTGCCCAAGCCGAGTTTGTCGATCGGTATCACATTCGATCTGTGATTGGGTTCGGCGGACAATTTCGTGATGGCGAGCTGTTTTGTGTCGTGATATTTTCTCGAGGGATCATTCCTCAGTCTGTGTTGCCGCTGATGCGGATTCTGTCTCTGAATATTCGTCTCGGCCTTGAGCGTCAAGGGTCTTCTGAAAGGCTGTGTGAGAACGTTGGTGGAGGGAGAGTCAGCGACCGTGAGGTCCACGCAGGATCGCTGGTGGCTGGTGCATGTGATGCGGACATGTTTGACGATCTGTTAGGGCTCTATGAACGGACCGTCATGCATCAGGACGTTTGTTTGCAGCAACAATTAGCACGTGCGGTCGAGCAGCAAGGGTTGATTGAAAATCATGCGGCGCGTGTCCAAGCGTTGAATCGACAACTCTTGATGGCCGGCGAGGAAGAGCGACGGACACTCTCGCGTGATTTACATGATGTGGTCGCCACGCAACTCGGCGGCATGATCTTTCAGATGCAGGCGGTGCTGGATGTGCCCACCGATGGGCGAGAGGCGTTGTTGGGATGGATTGAGAAGTATCGTCACGAATTATTGGAGATCGTTCAGCGGACGCGTGAGTTGTCGTTCGCATTGCACCCTGCGTCGCTCGAACGGGCCGGGGTGGTCGTGGCGTTAGAGCGGTTGTTGCGTGAAGCCGGGCGGCGCCAGGGGTGGACCGTGGAGTCCCAGTGTTCAGAGTCGGTTGAGCGGGTGTTGACGTATGAGGAGTCCGTGTGTGTGTATCGGGTCACCCAAGAGGCGCTGCATAATTGCGAGAAGCATGCGAAAGCGACGCGCGTGAGGGTGGCGTTCGACACGTGTGGGGACGAATTGATTCTACGCGTAATCGATAATGGGAGAGGGTTTGTGAGGTCGGGCGAGAGGGGGGCAGCGTCCGACGGCGGACTTGGGCAGTTAGCCATGCAAGAGCGTGCTCGATTAATCAATGCGGAGCTGACGATTGAGTCGTCGTGCACATCGGGCACGGTCGTGTCGTTACACATTCAACGTGGGGGGAGGTGTGAGGGTGAAGGTCTTACTCGTGGATGATCATGCGTTTATGCATCTCGGCTTGCGTCAGTATTTGTCGATTGCGGAACGGACGGGTGAGTTCGGGACGATCGAGGTGGTGGGGAGTGTGTCGACGGGGGCTGAGGCGTTGGCGCAGGTCGCGGGGACCGATCCGGATTTGGTGTTGCTAGATGTGTCGTTGCCGGATGTGAGTGGGATTGAAGTCGCGCGTCGGATCCGGAGTGGGAATAGTGCGGTGAAACTGGTGTTTGTCAGTATGCACGAAGAGGGTAGCTATGTGCGGCAGGGGTTGGAAGTGGGGGCGAATGGCTATTTGAGTAAGCGGAGTGAGCCGGAGGAATTTCTTCGGGCGTTGCGGGCGGTGTTTGCCGGCCGGTCGCATATTGCGGATGTCATTTTGATGGGGCCATCAGGGGTATCACCGCAGTCTCCGATGCCCTCACTGACAAAGCGACAACGTGACGTGCTGAAGGCGGTATCGGAGGGCTTGTCGATTCAGCAGACGGCTGCGTGCTTAGGGATTAGTCGGAAGACGGTGGAATATCATCGGGGGAAGATCATGCGGCAGTGCGCGTTAAAAAATACTGTTGATGTCTATCGGTATGCGGTGGCGCATGTGGCGGGACAGGGTCGACAGCTGCAGGCGTTGTGAGTGTGGTGTGTGGTCTGCATCTGGTGTCTTACGCGCCAGGATGGTGCTCTGTGTCCGAGGATGTGGTGTGAGTCTGGTTTTTCTGCACATGGGTAATTGCGTATTCTGCTCAAAACGGCCACCGATTATGACGGAAACCAGCCACTCAACTTGTGATTCCCCGTAGCAAGCTACGGGCAATGTTCAAGTTTAAACAAGCTCTATTTTCAAGCGTCTGCCGACAAGGGCGGCGGCACGTTGCAAGCTGGAAAGCGTTACATCTGATTTGGCACTGAGGATACGGTTGACCTGTGTCCGGCTGGTCTTGAGCCGGGTTGCCATTGTTGTTTTGGAAATATGCTTCTTCTCCATCGCCTGTGAGAGCTGCCATGCGATAACTTCCTTGATCGCTTTTCCTTGCGCTTCTTCGAGCCAGCCTTCCTCTTTCATGAGGTCGTCAATAGACGAGCCGATGTGTTTATTCTTTTTCATGTTCAATCTCCTTTTGGCGTTTACGTGCAAGTTTTAAATCTGCTTCCGGTGTAGTTTTGGTCTTTTTTATAAAGGCGTGCAATGCGACAAGCTGCTTTTGCCAGTAGATAAGAAGGGTTCTGGCTATGCGGCGACTCGGTAAGGCAGTGCGGATTTCATATAATCCGGCTCCCATCGGCCGACAGAGGGGCATCCCAACAGGCCACTTCCATTGAGCAGCGAGAATATCGCTGCCAAGAACCTTTCTATCCTCCGTGGGAAGTCGTTTTATAAACTCCCTCACCGGCTCCACTCCTGAAGGTGTCCGGTAAAAACTCAAAGGGATTTTTTGTTTCTCTGTCATGCGTTACCGTACCATATAAGATTCAGTGTACTTTAAAAGGTTCAGGTGGTCAAGAGGTATCTAGTGGAACGAGTTAGATCAAGGGGTTAAGCGCGGCGTTCTTACGCTTCGCTCAGGTCTGGCCGCTGCGCGTGTCGCTGCGGCTCCTAGTTCCTTGAAGGCCGGGAAAGCGGGTTTTGTTGATGAGTGGCTGAAAAACGGCTTGCATATTTGGCGTAGGAGCTGCGATCGGAAGCAGGTGTGGTGGTCCGTGGGTGGACACGGTTAGGAGGTGGATTGCGCCGGATGGTGAATGCCGGATCGGGACAGATGGTAGCCGGAAATGCGTGTTGGCTGTTGTAACCAGAGTCGATGGAGGTCTTTGACACCAGCCTGATGATGGACTTGCACTTCCATCGTATGAATGCCCTTTGTGGAGAGCAGATCCACCAGCTCCCGTTGGAGTTCAGGCCCTTTCTTGATTTTCGGATCATCCGATGGGAGATCATTATCGAGCGCGAGGTAGATAATTTTGGGCTTGAGCCGTTCAAGAAATGGCCAGACGGATTCCGGTTTGGGCAGTCCATTGAGGGCGCAGAGGGTAAAGATGGGTCCAAAGAGGACATCGCTACTGAGACAGTCCATGATGCTCTCCGTAATCAGAATCGGTGCGTCGCGCCGTCGCATGATCCACGGCGAACGGTTACCGCGGAAGCGGCGGCGATAGTCATCAGGTGTATCCCGTAACGCCCGGCACATCAATCCTTGCATGAAATGGACGTTGGGCGAAGGCAATGGGAAGGCGATGTAGGGCAGATTGAGTTCTCCCAGTGGGAGCCAGACGGCTCCCAGGTGAGCATAGTAGGGCAGGCGGTACATGTCGAAATACGCGCGGAGTTCATTCTCTCGATCTGCGGTCATATTGGCTTTGGCACGATGATAGAGCTTTCGGGCGTGGAGGGCGCGTTCCGTTTCGTTTTGTGGCGGTAGCGCTGCTGGGGCCGTCTTCTGTGGCGTGGGCGCGTTGCCGGATCGCAAAAGGTGGTCAACCGCTTCCTTGAACTCGAGATGGAAGTAGGTCTGCGCGAAATCAATAATGTCGCCGTGTTCATGTTGGGCAAAGTCGTACCAAATCCATGCCTCATTCACGAAGGAGACCGAGAACGAGGGGTTGCGGTCTTTTCTCAAGGGCGAATGATAGAGGGCGTGATGGGGCTTGTGTTGGCCAGGGACCGGCTGATGGCCTAAGCTGCTGAGATATTCAATGAGATTGATTTGTCTGAGGTGGGGGATGTCCTGCGGCGTGATGGGCATGTCGTCCGGAGTCCTTTGTCTGGCTGAGTGATGTGTTGACCGGAATGTCGGGTGTGGTGCCGTGTGTTAGGCGGCGTCATCCCATTGGTATTGGCGTGTGGGTGGTGTGGCGAGGAGTTGATCGAGTTGGGTCTTTACTTGCTGCATGCCAGTTTGGAGTGCTTTTGCCAATGGCTCTTGTTGTCGCAAGTGTTGAGGGTTGATGCCCCCCAGCAATTGTTTGGCCTGGTTGACGATCTGTTCCAAGTCAACGTTCTGTCCCAGGTTCCTGGCATTGAATCGTCCAATAAATTCCATCAAGTTGGTGACCGTCGAGGCGTGAAACCGCTTGGCGTTGCCATTCACATCCGGTGAGAGTCGATCGACCAGGTGGGTGACGAGTTCGTGCATGACCGAGCTCAGATTGGTCGTGATATCGGTCAAGATGGTCTGGACTTTTGTGCGTGCCCGCTGCTGCTCTTGTTGGATGAGGGCTTCACTGACGGATCCGAGACTGGAGGGTAAATCCCATGTGATGTATTGGGTCTCAAGGGTGAAGGCCTCACGGACGGTAGCGACATCGGGGTAGTCATCGGAATCGAATGCGTCTTTCAGGTTGAGGTGATCGTTCGCAATCGACACGGGGTAGACCAGGCAGAACTGCTCGACTAACGGTTCGAGGGCTTGGCGTGCGGCCGCGAGGATGGCGTTGAGTTCTTCGAGCAGATCTAAGGGAATGAGATAGACCCCTGGCTTCATGCCTGAGGGCAGAACAAGTTTGTCGATTTGATGTTTGGTCAGTCGGTACAGTTTCAGGATGGCCTGATATTCCGGACAGGCCAAGATCGTTTTGGTCACGAGGATGCGTGTCTCATCGGTATCGATCGAGAGGAGCGAGGTGCTCGTGGACTCTGGGAGTGGGCGAGTCTGGTCTTCCTCTGAGACGGTTTTGGTGACGCGGCGGCGGATTCCGAGCTTATGCATGGTGAGGATGACGCAAATGGCTTGATCCCAGAGTGGGCGAAAGGGCTGACTGGTTCTGGTGATGGTGAGACCCTCGTGTGGGGTTCGGCTGTTCTCGATAGTGGTGGACATGGTGTGCCTCATGTAAGTGTAAATGTGCGTGGAGGTGTTTCACGATGATGTCTGCGTCGGCCAGGGTCACTGTCTAGACGAGGTCGTGTTGCTGTTTGTGAACCGTGACGTCTGATTCGGTGCCTGTGAGTCGGTCTCCGTTTGGGGTGGTGCTGTGTCAGATCGGTGTGCTCCCATAGGGTCCATTTTAAATGTTCAGGCTGCGAACTGTCGGGGTCCTGTTTTGGGGACGTCGGATTCGATTCGATAGACGCTCCCAGTACTGGCCGAGAGGTACGCCTGTTGAGCTTGCTCACGTTGTTTTTTGACGGTTTCCTTGGCGCTGGTTGCCATCGGGATAATGTATTGTGCGGCCTCTTTGAGTGGGATGCTGAATTCCCAGCTGAGCTTTGCACACCGGAAAATTTCTGCCCCGGTCCAGTTCCGGTCTTCCGGCAGCGGATCATCTATGGTGAGCTCGTATTTGCGTCGATAGAGCGTCCAAATGAGTGCTTTTTCCGGTGCGGTCGGAAGATCAAAGAACCAGGTTCCGTAGGTAAAGCGCCGAATCAGTTCCGGGGGCAAGGAGGCGATGGAATTGCTCGTGGCGACAAACAAGGCTTGATCTTGGGAGACCGCCGAAATGATGTCGAGGGCTTGACGGAGTTGTCGCTCGGTTTCTCCGACCAGGGAGCCTTTGACTTCATTCATGTTGAACTGGATGGTCGGGACGCTGGCTTCTGCCCCCATGGCTTTGGCAAACATCGATTTACTGGTCCCTTGTATGCCGGTCAGTAAGAGTCCGCCTGCTTGGTGATCTTCCATATAGCTCAGGAGTGTGCCGAGCATCTGCCGTGAGAGATCGGATTGCGACGGCCCGTCGGCTCCCGCTCCAGCCAGGATCTTTTCTAATTCATCTAGAAAGACGACGGCCCGCGGCCGTCGCTTTGAGCGAATGATTCGCCGTGCGCAGGCTTTGATCCCGACTAAGCCGCCGATGTCGTCGAAGGTTTGCGTGCCGTTCCAAATTCGGAGCCCGGGGGTACTATCGATGAGGAGTATTTTCCGCGCCCATAGTTGAGGAATCTCGACCCCAGTGGGACGCATGGCGAGGGCAATGACTTGTTCCGCTGAGAAGGCAGCCAGGCCTTGGAGGGCATCGAGGGCGCGTTCGGTCTCATCGTCGGTTGGAGCTGGGATCTGTGCCGCCTCATGTTGTGCAAGATAAATCTGTTGGAGTGTGCCGCTCGTGGGGAGCGGCTCCGTCAAGGTCAAGACGTCGTGGGTGAGATCGGCCGGAATGGTGATGTTGACGCCGAGCATCACCAGCGTGGCGCCGGAACTCTTATACACGTCGCGAAGATTCCAGACGCCTTGGACGACCCCGTCATGATTGAGTACACGATGCGCACCTTGGAAGAACACAATGGCGCGTCCGGGGATTCGTTCGAGTATCCGGAGAGTTTCGACCGGGTCGCAGGTCATCTGTTGGTCGTTCGTGTCCACGTACTGGGCGTGGAGTTCCTTGCCAGTCTGATTGAGGCCGATGAGTCCATGGGTGAGATCCCACTTCAGGATAGGAAAGGGAGACTCGACGCTGGTCGGCGTCGCGTCTGAGCTGTCGGCCGGTGTCGCTTTTGGACGCGTGCAGTTGACAAGCGTTTCTATGGTGCTTGCCGGATCCGGGGTGTTGATCGCCAGAATCGGGACAGATACGCGTCGGGCCTGTCGAAACTGTTCAACCAATGAAGGGGGTGTGGACATGGGGGCTCCGTGATGGGGGTGTGATGGTGTTAGTGCAGAGAGGCAGGAGGATGGGGCGGTTCGATGTCGGTGGGCAGGGTCGGGGGCGTGGGTAATGCCATGAGGTGGGTAATCTGTGTGGCGATGCGTATGAAGGCATTATCATTCTCCTCGCGACAATGCTCGCTGCATTGCTCTAAGAGTGTCAGGATGGTGGGCAATCGAGGGTCGTCTTGCGTGAGACCGTCTGTGACGCTAGCGAGTCGTCGCCAACGCGCGAGCCAGTGGGTCTGTGGAGTCGGCGTAGCGAGCACGGGTGCCATGGTTTTGGATCTCCTGTGTACGACTTTCTTACTTGATGGTGTAGCCCATGACTCTCCATTGTCGATCCGTGTCCTTGATCAGAACTACGGTTTCTATCGTATTGGCTTTCTTGCTAAACGACGAATGAAAGTTGACATCCTCTCCGGCCTGAAGGCCGGAGATTCCTAAGAGGAAATAGCATGCTTCCCCCTAGAGTGGTTCACGCTTCGCAGGCGACCGGCCTTCCGACCCGACGGTCGGACGGCTCTTATACCGCCTCCACGCACAGTGACGGTCTGCCCGACCGCCAAGATATTCATGGCCGCGTTGACATCGCGGTCATGGTCAGTCCCGCACCGTGGACAGGCCCATTGGCGCACACTCAACGGGAGCGCGTCCAACAGATGTCCACAGACAGAACAGGTTTTACTACTCGGGAACCAGCGGTCGATTGTCACAACCGAGACGTCGGACGCCTCCGCTTTGGCTTCAATCATGCGGATCGCGGTGCCAATCGAGGCGTCCGACAAGGAACGGGCCAGGCGGTGGTTTTGGACCAGGCCCCGGAGATGAAGGTCTTCGAGATAGATCGAGTCAAACCGTCGCACGAGCGACGTGCTGAGTTTGTGCAGGCTGTCCTTGCGAGCATCGGCAATCTTCTCATGCAGGCGGGCGACACGGCGGCGTTGCGCCCGGTACCGGTTCGAGCCACGCTGTTTCCTGAACAACCGGCGTTGGGCGCGGGCCAGCAGGGCTGTGCGGTGGAAGAGATGCTTGGGATTGGGAATCGTCTCGCCGGTCGAGAGGGTCGCCAAGCGGGACACGCCGAAGTCGATGCCGACCGACTGGCCGGTCTTTACTCGCTTGATGGTCGGATCGGCGACCTCGATCACCATCGAGACGTAGTACCGACCGGACGGATGCCGCGTGACGGTGACGGTGCTCGGATCAACCTCGACACGGCGGCTGATATTCAGCTCCAAGACTCCGAGCTTGGCGAGCGTCAGGCGTTGGGTCGCACCGTCGAACCGAAACGCGCTGCGGGTATATTCGGCGCGGTCCCTGACCCGGCCCTTCTTCTTGAAGGTGGAGTAGGCGCTGCGCTTGGCGAAGAAATTTGCGAAGGCGGTTTGCAGATGGCGGAGGGATTGCTGAAGCGGGACACACGACACCGCGTTGAGGAAGGCCAGATCGGGGTCTTTCTTCAGGCCGGTCAGCTTGGCGCTGGTGCCGACAAACGTCAGTCGTTCCCCACGCTGGAAGGCGGCGGTTCTGGCCGCCAACATGCCGTTGTAGACCAAGCGGCAACAGCCAAAGGTTTGCGCCAAGTGTTCGGCTTGCGCGGGGGTCGGATAGGCCCGGAAGGTCCAACGGCGTTTCATGGTTCAATCTACCAAGTGAAGTCAAGTCCCCTAGAGGGACGCGCTTCCTCCCAGGCCTGAAGGCCGGGGTTTCCGCGCGAGGGGCCCGATGACATACCCCGCTAGTTTTAGGAGCATCCTGACGTCGCTCCGCACGAATCGCATTTGAGACAGACGCCATTTCGGACCATCGTGAATTGGTTACATTCCGGACAGGAGTCCCCTTCATAGCCTTTCAGTCGCGCTTCCTGCATTTGCGTAGGGCGGGCATACCCTGACAGCTGCTGGTCAGAGGGCAGATATTGTCCGTGACCATGACCGTTCCCTTTCACATACGGCATCACCGAATCGCTGCGTAAATCTTCCGTGGGGATTTTGATGTGTCCCAGGTCCGTCCGATCGAGGTAATTAATGGCGAGATCCCGCATGATGTAATCCATGATGGATGTGGCCATCTTGATTTGCTCGTGGCCGGTCACGGGTCCGTTCGGTTCGAATCGCATAAACGTGAACGATTCGATGAATTCTTCGAGTGGCACGCCGTATTGCAATCCGAGCGAGATCGCGATGGCAAAACAGTTCATGAGGCTGCGAAAGGCCGCCCCTTCCTTGTGCATGTCGAGGAAGATTTCCCCCAGGGTGCCATCTGCATATTCCCCGGTGCGAATGTAGAGTTTATGCCCGCCGATGGTGGCTTTTTGGGTATAGCCCAGTCGCCGACTCGGTAACGGGTGGCTTTTGCCGCGGGGAATTCCCAGGGGTTGTGCGGCGAGCGTGGCGGCGACGTCTGGGATCTGTTGATCTTCAATGGCTTCTTGCAGGGTGTCGGTGCCGATGGTCATGAGCGGTTGGCTGAGTTTCGAGCCATCGCGGTAGAGTGCGATGCATTTCACGCCGAGGGTGTAGGCGAGTTCATAGACCGCTTGAATGTCTTCGACGTCGGCGCTCGCTGGCAGGTTGACCGTTTTGGAAATTCCCCCAGAGACGAACGGTTGGACGGCACCCAGCATGCGGACGTGTCCTTCGGCGCTGATCGATCGGGTGCCGTGTGCGCCCGCGGTGTTGGCGCAATCGAAGATCGGGAGGTGCTCGGCGGTGAGATGGGGCGCGCCTTCGACCGTGAGCGTGCCGCAGATCCAGGTATTGGCAATGGCAATCTCCTCACGGGTACAGCCGAGCTGCTGGAGCAGGGAGAAGTGCGGGGCGTAGAGGGCGTCTTGTGTGCATTGGAATCGCTGGATGCACCAGTCGGTGCCGAGCAGATCCGGGGTAATGGAGAGATCGAGTGAGACGCTGGTTTTCACGGCCTGTTCGATGAGGGCAATCTGTACGGCTGTCAGCCTCTTGGCGAGGAGGTGCGTGGGGGACAGCGTGGGACAGTCGTGGAGGGTATGTCGTCCCAATACATAGGTCGTGATGTCTCGAATCTGGTCCGGAGTATAGCCGGCGTGCATCAGGGCCGGAGCCAGGGATTGATTGATAATGGTCGCAGTGCCTCCACCCGCCATGGTTTTCCATTTGACTAAGGCGAGATCGGGTTCGATACCGGTGGTGTCGCAGTCCATCAGGAGTCCGATCGTGCCCGTCGGCGCGATGACACTCACTTGTGCATTGCGGTAGCCGTATATTGAGCCGTCCTGAATCGTGCGTCTCCAGACGTCTCCAACAGTGTCAGCGAGATCGTGTGGGCAGGCCTCGAGGTCGAGCGCTTGCGGGATCACCGAGAGCTGTTCGTAGGCGGTTGGATCGGTCTGTCCCTGTGCGGCTCGCGCGTGGTTGCGGATGACCCGTTCCATAGTGTCGCGATTGTCGAGGTAATGGGCGAACGGGCCGAGCTGCTTAGCCAAGGCTGCGCTGGTGGCATAGGCTTCTCCCGTCAAGAGTGCCGTGATCCCTTGCGCAAAGGCTCTCCCTTCTCGGGAGTCATAGGGCAATCCCATCCGCATGAGTACGCTGCCTACGTTGGCGTAGCCCAATCCGAGTTGCCGCAAGGAGGCGCTGCGTTCCGCGATCAGTTTACTGGGGTAGGAGGCCATGGTGACGGTGATATCCAGGGTGATGGTCCACAGCGTGACGGCATGGCGAAAATGATCGAGATCGAATTGGCCGTTGGGTTGTAGAAAGCTCAGCAAGTTGATGGAGGCCAAATTACAGGCGGAGTCGTCGTTGCTCAAGTATTCACTACAGGGATTGCTGGCGTGAATGGGGCCTTGTGCCGGGGTGGTGTGCCAGTCGTTGATGATATCGTCGTATTGAATGCCCGGATCGCCGCATTGCCAGGCGGCGGCGCAGATCTGAGTCCAGAGGTCTCTGGCGTTCACGATCTTCATAGGCTGCCCGGTGGTGCGGGCGAGGAGGGGCCAGTCCGCATCGGCCGCCAGGGCGTCGAGAAAAGCTTTGGTGACCCGAATGCTGTTGTTGGCGTTTTGGCCCGTTACTGTTTGGTACGCTTCCCCTTCCCATCCCAAATCATAGGTCGAAAACGCAAAGACCTGGTGGCCTCGTCGTGCGCTGGTGAGGGTACGTTGGATGAAGGCTTCAGGGACTCGGGCCTGTCGGGCCTCTCGGAGGGTCTGTTTCAACGCCGGGTTGGTGGCTGGCGAGGTGTTCAGGGTGTGGGTGCCCTGTACGGTCTGTTGGCAGGCGTGCAGGATGGCATTGAGTTTGGTGGAGCAGAGGTGGGAGCCGACCACGAGGGCTGCCACTTTTTGTTCTTCTTTGGCTTTCAGATTGACGAAGGCTTCGATATCGGGGTGATCGATATTGAGGATCTGCATTTTGGCCGCCCGCCTCGTGGTGCCGCCGGACTTAATCGCGCCTCCCGCCGTGTCGCCGATTTTCAAGAATGACATGAGTCCGGACGACTTCCCGCCTCCTGATAACGGTTCCTGTGTGCCACGAAGGGCAGAGAAATTGGTCCCGGATCCTGATCCTCCCTTGAAGAGTCTGGCTTCCCGTCTCCACAGATCCATAATCCCACCGTCGTTGACGAGATTATCGTGGATGGACTGAATGAAACACGCGCTTGACTGTGGGTGCTCGTAGGTATTTGTCAGTTCCGTGGTTTCACCGGTCTCGAGATCATGGCGCCAGAGACCTTGGGCTGGCCCTTTGATCCCGTAGGTATGGTGCAGTCCGGTATTAAACCATTGAGGGGAGTTGGGGGCCGCGATTTGGTGGGACAGCATGTAGAGCATTTCATCCCTGAAGATGGTGGCGTCTTCTTGGGTGAAATAGTGGCCGCGCAGGCCCCAGTAGGTCCAGCAGTGCACCAGGCGTTCAAATACTTGCCGGGCATCGGTCTCGCCCGTGATGTCGCCGTTGTCGTATTTCACGCCGGTTCGACGCATATATTTCTGGGCCAAAATGTCGACGGCGAGTTGGGACCAGTTGTCGGGCGCGGTGATGGTGACGTGTTCTTTAGGTTTCCCTGGTGCGGTCTGGAGGAAGCTGATCCGTGGGACGTAGGTTTGATCGTCATAGGGGGTTGTCAGGTGTTTCGTGAAGCGTCGTTCAATCTGCATGGCGGTTCCTGGGTGTTGAGATCACATGTCTAATAGGTAGATACGGGATTGGTGGTGATCAGGGTCTCGTCGAATGGTTCGAGGTTATGCGGTGTTGTATGTACTGTGGGAAGACGGTTGAAGTGGAGGTCTAAGGGAGGATTGTATGGATGATGCACTGACTCGGTTACGCGAGATTGATGTGGCTAGGCAGATGACACCGATGTATCCGGGGTCGACGGCTATTGGGTTTGGCGCCAATATGCAAGATCCCACGTTGACAGAAGGCATTATTGCCATGCCCGATAGTGAACGGGGGGGGCATTTGGGGTGCATGGGCACGACCCGCATCGGGAAAACCCGTCTTGTTGAAAGTTTTGTGGAACAAGATATCCGGAAGGGGATGTCTGTCGTGGTGGTGGATCCAAAGGGCGACCTTGAGCTGTTTTCAAAGATTGTGCAGGTGGCGGCAGAATGCGGCCGGTTGGGGGATGTGATGTTGTTGTCGCCGGTGTTTCCTGATCTCTCGGTGGCGCTCGATCCGTTGGCCGATTATTATATGGAGGATGAACTCATCCATCATGTCATCGCGGGGATCGAGAGCAAAGAGGTCTTTTTCAAGAATATTGCACGGGAAGTGACGCAGGTAATTGTGGCCGGATTGATTCGGCTGATTCGCAGTCAGGGCGGCGGGGTGAATATCAATTTTGCCGACGTGAAGCATCGGCTCGGGTATGCGGACCTCGAACATTTTAAAGAGGCGTTGCGGGCGATCCCTGGCACGGAAGAAATTTGCGAATCGATTGAGAAGATCTGTCATGGACCGGGGATTGCCGACCATTTTGCGAAGGTGTCATCATCGTTACGGACGATGCTGTCCGCGTTGACGTTTGGCAATGTGGGGCAGGTGTTTGGGAAGGCGCGGCACAATGAATTTATTCGCCGACTGCAGGAGGGGCAGTCGGTGATCCTCGTGGTGCATGTTGCGGTGTTGTTAACGGGTGATACGGGGAAGATCGTGGCGCGGGTGTTTGTCTCGATGATTCAGACGTTGGTGGGGCGCTTATGTGCTTCAGGGCTTCGGTTAGTTCCTCCGTTGTGTCTTCATATCGATGAAGGTCATAACGTGTTGTATCGAGGCGTGCAGGAGCTCTTTAATAAGTGTAGTGCCGCAAATGTGTGGATTAATTTTTATACGCAGTCCAATGCACAGATGGAGGAAGCGGTGGGGCCGGAAGTGACGCGGTCCATTATTGATAATTTGAATACGTGGATCTACATGAAGGTGAACCATCCTGATACGTGCCAATATGTGGAGGACAGTTCGCCGTTAGTGCAACGAGTGGATCCGGTGGTGTCTGCGGCGGGGTCGGTCACCATTCGCTACGTGGACGAGCGGCTGGTGTTACGACATCGGGTGATGGATTTGCCGCAACGGTGGTTTTATATGCGCTCGCAGGGGCATTGGTTTAAGGGAAAAACGTTGGAGTCGAGCGTGTCGTATTGCACGGTGCGGTTTCCTGGGGCGAATACGGCGAGGTGATGAGGGTGAGTGTGGCTCAGATGTTCTCGGTGACACAGAGATGCGGATGTGGCCAATTTCTAGGGGAGGAGGGAGGTCTCACACCAGAATTGACCGGTCTCGCCTCACAG
>JANYEF010000311.1 GCA_025363325.1 Nitrospira sp.
ACAGACCAGATGAACAAGACAGCCTGGCGAATTTTTTCAGCATCCTGCAATGCGCCAATGCTTGACTGCCCCGCATCTGAGGAATATCGTATCCCTGTGGGAGGAGCTTAACGCCCCGATGGAATATGGTTCATCAGGGGATCGAGCGTTGGGATGGTGTGCAAGCCCAGCTTGACTGGGAAGCCTAAAGTCCCGCCGAGATTTCCGCCGTACCTAACTGTCCTCGGTAGGTGCGCGCTCCTCCCACCCTAACAGGCTGCTGAAAAAGTCCGCCAGTTTCGTTCTCGCATCGTTCAGACCCTCAACGTACCCCAGAGAGTACGCCTCGGGCCTTCGCTTGCTGCGGCCTTGCTGACAGCCTTTTTGAGCAGCCTGTACGCACAGTATTTATGTGTGCGATCGCATCATGGCTGACGTACAGCGGGTTTGCTGTTCCGGACAATCTGTGTACAATGCCGTCCGATTTCATGACGTAAACGTTTCGAGAGGATGAATGGCTAAGCACAAGTCGCTCGCATCGGTTTCAACATCTGTATCGCCCTCGAAAGCTGCCCCTCAACCACCAGTGTCTAAGAAAGCCGGGCCCCCTGTTGCCAAGGCAGTCACAGCGGTGGAAATGGGCGCGCAACAGCGCGAGATCTCCGTTTCCGAGTTCTTCACCAAAAACCGGCATCTACTCGGCTTCGACAACCCGCGAAAAGCCCTGCTGACCTGCGTCAAGGAAGCGGTTGACAACGCGTTGGATGCCTGTGAGGAAGCTGGGATTCTTCCGGAGGTCACGGTACAGCTGGAGGTCATGGCGACCGGATCTTCGGCTACGTTGCCAGTGAGTCAGGCGACCCGGTTCAGGATCACCGTCACAGACAACGGCCCAGGGATCGTCCGTCAGCAGATTCCGAAAATTTTCGCAAAGCTCTTGTACGGCTCCAAGTTTCATCGCCTACGCATGAGCCGTGGCCAGCAGGGGATCGGCATTTCAGCGGCAGGGATGTATGGCCAACTGACGACGGGCAAACCGGTGAAGATTATCTCGCGTACCGGCTCGAAGGCCCCGGCTCATTACTTTGAAGTCCAGATCGATACGAAGAAGAACGAACCGCTGGTCCATGAGAGCAAGCAGATCGAGTGGGACCGGCCGCAAGGCACGCAGGTGACGATCGAAGTCGAAGGCCGCTATCAGAAAGGCCGCGCCTCGGTGGACGAGTATCTCGAGCAGACGTCTATTGCCAATCCGCACGTGAGCCTCATCTATCGAACGCCGGAAGGCGAGACGAAGCAATACCCCCGCAGCTATCACGAGCTGCCGCCCTCGCCAAAAGAAATCAAGCCGCATCCCTACGGCATCGAATTCGGGATGCTTCTCAAGATGCTGCAGGATGCCAAGAGCCAAACCCTTTCGAGTTTTCTCGAGAGCGATTTCTGTCGAGTCACGCCTGCGCTCGCGGATGAGATGTGTAAAGCGGCGAAGGTCTCACCCAAGGCGAAGCCCCGGGATATTCGCGGCGCGATTGCCGAAGCCCTCTATCACACTATTCAAGCGACGAAGATCATGGCGCCGCCGACCAATTGTCTTTCGCCGATCGGCGAGAAGGCGATCCTTTCAGGCCTCTACAAGCAGATCAAAGGGGAATTCTATACCGCAGTGAGTCGGCCTCCCTCCGTGTATCGTGGCAATCCCTTCATCATCGAAGCGGGGTTGGCCTTCGGAAAAGCACCGGACAGCGCGACGAAGCCTGAGAAGCTGGCGATGCCGCTGGCAGAGGGAGAGCAGGAGGAGGGAGACTCAGAACTCGCGCGCGTCATTCGCTATGCCAACCGGGTGCCGCTGCTCTATCAGCAATCTGCCTGTGCCACCTTCAAAGCGGTACTCGCTACGACCTGGCGCAATTATGGGATCACCCAGTCACGCGGAGCCCTGCCGGCTGGGCCGATGGTCATTTTCGTGCACATCGCCTCCGTATGGGTCCCCTTTACGAGTGAGTCCAAGGAGGCGATTGCGGAGTACGACGAAATTCACAAGGACATCACCCTGGCGCTCCGCGAGTGCGGGCGGCGACTCGGGATTTTTCTCCGCCGGCGCGAGCGGGCGGCGAGTGAATTCCGCCGCCGCAATATTTTCGAACTCTATATTGAAGAAGTCGTCGAAGCCTGTAACAGGCTGAAGGGCGGGAAGTTGCCGACAGAGAAGTTGAAAGCGCAGTTGCAGAAAATTGCGTCCTTGCGGACAGGCGGCATCAAGACGGATGAAACGCTTGGCAAGACAGGCGCTGGACCGGAAGGCTTGCCGCACTCCATCATTGTCACCGCTGAAGGAATTGAAGGAGAGGTCCCGCCGACGCTCGACGGATCACGTGCCGTTGCCCCTGCGATCAAAGGTCCCGACAAAATGCAGAATGAAGAGAAGCTTCCCTCCTCGAAGCCAGGAGGGAGACTGACTGCGAGGGCGAGGCACGTCAAGAACGCGTCAAGCAAAGTAGCAGAGGTGCCATCGCTTCCGAAGAAGGGCTCTTCTGCACAGCAGCAAGCAGGCACGGCTCGCAGAGGCCGCAAGGCTCACCAGGTACGAAAGAAGAAATAGGACGACGCATGGCGAAAATGAAATTGACAAGGAATGGGGCGGTCGAGAAGAAGTTAATCGGGCTGGCCGATCTCGTGATCACCGCTGCGCAGCACGCCAAAGATCCGACGATGGCGATTCCGATTCGCGCCCTTTCGAACGTGACTTTCAACGAACGCAAGGGTCTGCTCGAAATGGGAAGCAAAAAACAGTCGCGTTCCTTCTTCAACGTGGGCATGGCTAAGAAGTTCATGCAGACCATATTAGTCGCAGACGCTCTCTCAGAACTACAACGTGCGGAATTGACGACTTCACTCAGAGAAATTTACTACAGGACGAAACACACCATTCAGGACTCGCACGAGAATACGTTCGATACCCAGGATGAATCGGATCCGATCATTGAGGATCTGGAAGTATCGCTTGTGGCGCTTCGTGAAGAGTTGCATGTGCGCGCGGAGAACGGCGGGAGTGTTGTCGGCCCGCTCCTACTCGGCGACGATGGCGATCGCGTGGATTGCGCCAAGCTGGGGAAAGGTGGTTACTCCATCCCGTCGATTGTCGAGCCGGAATATGTGGAGATCCGTCGCTGTACGGCGGATTTCGTGTTGTTGGTCGAAAAAGGCACGCAGTGGAACCGCCTCTCGGAAGACAAGTTCTGGCGGCGCTATAACTGCGTGCTGCTGACGGAAAACGGGCAACCGCCACGTGGCGTCCGTCGCTTGGCGCGGCGTCTACACGAAGAATATCGACTGCCGGTCTATGTCCTGGTCGATAACGATCCCTGGGGATACTATATCTATTCCGTCGTCAAGCAAGGCTCGATCAATCTAGCCTTCGAAAGCCAACGCATGGCGATTCCCAAAGCCAAGTTCATCGGTCTTTCCAGCGCCGACCCAGAACGGTACGAACTTCCGCGTAACGTCGGGATCAAACTGAACGAGAAGGATATCGCCCGCGCGAAAGAGCTTCTCAACTATCAGTGGTTCCAGAAACCGGCATGGCAGGCTGAAATTAAGCGGATGCTCGCGAGCGGACTCAAGTACGAGCTGGACGCCCTCGCCAATAAAGACTTCCAGTACCTCACGAAGAAATATCTTCCACGAAAACTGAAAGAGAAGGACTGGCTGGACTAGGCCGGCCCACTCTCTTCCATCGCATCCTGGCTTCAGTACTTAGTTCGCGGGCAACATCAGATAGAGCCCGACCACAATGATCGGTCCCGCCACATACATCGCCTTCTTGCCGAAGCTATCGTAGACGCCATAGATTAAGATCGCGGCCATGAAGGTGAAGTAGAGCATTCCGACTCCTCGATAGCCCGCACTATGTTCCGCCGCGAGGGCGAGCGTGGGCGTTCCTAGGATCAGCATGGCCGAAAGGGCTGCCAGTCGTTTCATCTCAGTCTCCTTCTTGGATGATGTTAAGTCCCTGATGTCATGTCAATGATGGCTGCGGCTGCACAGACAACAACGTCCTCACGGCGATGGACACCGGGAGGGCGCAACTCTATTCCTCAATAATTTTGTGTGGTCGGATTGGCAAAGGCGACATGGGATCATCGTACAAGTCGGTGCTTCATGAATTGGGGTATTATTTTGCGCTTTTCACCGCAGGAAATCAAATTGCCGCAATGATGGAATGATGGGCTAGGATCGATAGCTTGCGTTAATGCGGACATAGTCAAACGACAGATCGGTCGTCCACATATGGGCCCGGTGACGACCTTGTCCCAGCCCCACGGCGATTGTAAATTCCTTCTTGCGAAAGACCTTCGCAATTCGGCGTTCAGCAACGAGTCCGAGTCCCATTCCTCGCTGTACCATCGGGACCCCGCCAAATGACAGGCTTAGCTTTGAGGGAGTAATCGGGACTCCGGCTCGCCCGATTGCCGCCATCACACGACCCCAATTGGCATCCTCGCCGAACAGGGCGGTCTTCACCAAGTTCGAGGTGGCAATGGTTTGGGCAACCTGCCGTGCCTGCGCGACGGTGGCTGTTCCGGTCACTTCAATGTTCACCACCTTGGTGACACCTTCGCCGTCGCGACAAATGGCCAGCGCAAGTGCCTGGCAGGCTTCTGTCAGGAGCAATAGGAACCGACGGAAGGCAACCGTGCCTTCTTTGATCGTGCGGTTCTCCGCCATGCCGTTGGCCAAGCAGAGGACGGTATCGTTGGTGCTCGTGTCTCCATCAACCGAGATGCAATTAAATGACTCATTGACCGCCAGCGTGAGGGCCTGTTGGAGGGCGCTCTTCGTGATCGAGGCGTCTGTGGTGAAATAGGCCAGCATCGTGGCCATGTTGGGATGGATCATTCCAGAGCCCTTGGCCATCCCGCCAATGGTAATCAAGCGACCTCCGATGGTGTCCTGAAGGGCGATAGAGTTCGGGCGTAGGTCGGTCGTCATGATTGCCCGAGCGGCATCCAAGCCTCCACGGTCGCTGAGCTGAGCGAGGAGCTGTGGTATTCCCTTGATGATTCGATCGACCGGCAATACACGGCCAATCACGCCGGTGGACCCGATGAAGACGTGGCGTGAAGGGATACTCATGTACCGTGCGACCAACGTGGCAGTTTTCTTTGCGGCTGCCAATCCTTTGGCCCCAGTGCAGGCGTTCGCGTTACCGCTGTTGACGAGAATGGCCTGTCCGATTCCCTGGCGCAGGTGTAGGCGATCGACAATGACCGGTGCCGCGACTACCTGATTTTGCGTGAAGACCCCGGCAATGGGACCACTCTGTTCTGAGACGACGAGCGCGAGATCGAGCAGGCCCGGCTTCTTGATGCCGCAATGGATGCCAGCTGCGCGGAACCCCTGCGGGGCAGTGATTCCGCTGGGTGGAGATGCTGTCGGTGTTTTTTTTGTCATGCTCATGAGCGAGATGTCCTGCTCAATGTGGACTAGGAGTCTGCGGAAAAACTCTTGTGGCACTGTTGGAATTCAATGGTCTGTACGTCTAGAACAACAGGAGAACAGCGCGCAGGATGCTCAAAATGGCCGTCCAGCAAGGCCGCAGCAAGCGGAGAGGCGAGGCGTACGCTTCGGTACGTTGAGCCTCTGCGCGAAGTGAGAACGCCGCTGGCGGAATTTTTCAGCATCCTGCTAGGGATAGGCAGCGGGAGCCGTCAGCCCTGTCTCCTCAGGGAAGCCCAGCATGAGGTTCATGGCCTGAATGGCCTGGCCTGCGGCACCTTTCACCAGATTATCCAGCGCGGCCACCGTTATGACTGATCCTGAACGGGGATCGAGGTAGACCCCGATGTCGCAATAGTTGGAACCTTTAATGTAGCGCGGATTCGGCATGATGTCTTCCTGAACTCTGACGAATCGTTCACCATTGTAAAAGGTTCGATACAGCGCGCGTAGGTCTGCCAGCGCCATTGGACTCTTCAGCCGGCAGTAGGCGGTACTCAAGATGCCGCGGTTCATCGGTACGAGGTGCGGAGTGAATGTCACGATCGGCTGGGCGGCAACTGCTCCCGATGGCGTAGATGCGCGTCGAAGCAATCCACCGAGTTCTTGTTCGATCTCAGGGGTGTGGCGGTGCTGTCCGATCTTGTAGGGCTCTAAGGATTCATGGGCTTCCGGAAAATGGTAGGGGAGAGCCGGACTTCGCCCCGCGCCAGAAATGCCGGATTTCGCATCGATGACCACGGTGTGTGGTTGCACGAGATCCTGGGCGAACAGTGGGGCCAATTGCAGAATGGCTGCCGTCGGGTAACAGCCCGGCGACGCAACCAGCTTTGCCTTGGCAATGGCGGCACGATGCAACTCGGGAAGTCCGTAGACTGCGTCCTTCAGCAATCCCGGATAGGTATGCGGCGTTTTATACCATTGTTCATAGACGGCAGTATCCGTGAGCCGGTAATCGGCGCTGAGGTCCACCACCAGTTTACCGGTTTTGAGACAGGCGGAAACCGGCTCTAACGATTTGGTATGGGGCAGGGCCAAAAAGACCGCGTCTACCTGTTCTGCTAAGGCTTCGGGCGAGAGCGCTTGAAACGAAAGAGACACGAGGCCGCCCAGACTGGGGAAGACTGCTGCCACGGGAGTCCCCGCGGATTTCTCTGATGTGACAGCGTGGAGCTCAAAATGCGGGTGGAGGGCTGCCAGGCGGACGAGTTCCGCTCCGGCATATCCACTGGCTCCTGCAATCGCGACGCGTATTTTCTTCATCTGCATCACCCGTTGTTCACCCCACAGACACAAAAAAAGGGAAGGCCTGGAGCCTTCCCTTTTTCTGACTGTGGCTCCGATGTTTATCGCTTTGAGTACTGGAACCGCTTTCTCGCACCCTTCTGTCCGTACTTCTTCCGTTCTTTGACGCGCGAGTCCCGCGTCAGCAAGCCTTCCTTTTTTAAGGGCGTGCGGAGGGGCTGGTTGAGCACCACCAACGCGCGTGCGATCGCATGACGCAGGGCGCCGGCTTGTCCGACTTGCCCGCCGCCGTGCACGGTGGCCTTGATCGAGTACTGCCCGACGACACCGCCGATTTCGAGCGGGAACTGAATGATCTGCCGCAAGGTCAGCCGTGGGAAGGCCTTCTCTAGGGGTTGATCGTTGATCGTAATGTCGCCACCTCTCCCAGTGACCCAGGCTCTGGCAATCGCGCACTTTCGTCGTCCGGTTGCATATTGAGTTGCTACTGCCATGTCACAACGTCTCCTTCTTTGCTCGCGGTGATGACCAACAGGATGCTGAAAAAGTCTTCCAGCGGCGTTCTCGCATCGCTCAGAGGCTCAACGTACCGAAGCGTACGCCTCGCCTCTTCGCTCGCTGCGGCCTTGCTGGACAGCCTTTTTGAGCATCCTGCATGAATGTTCTTTTCTTGCCACAGACGTACAAATTATCGAAATTCTGCTATGCCGAAATGGTTCTTCCACAACCTGCTACAGGGTAATCGGTTCTGGCCCTTGAGCCTGGTGCGGATGCGTGGGCCCGACGTAGACGCGGAGTTTCTTTGCCATATGATTCCCCAATGGATTCTTGGGAAGCATGCCCTCGATCGCTTTCGTCAAGAGTATTGTGGGGTCTTTTCGGAATACATGCTGCGCCGTCGCGGTCTTGAGTCCGCCTGGAAAGCCGGTATGATGACGATAGAGTTTCGTGGCCATTTTGTTGCCGGTTAGATGAATCTTCTCAGCATTCACGATTACGATATGGTCGCCCATGTCAACATGGGGGGTAAAGGTTGGGCGGTGTTTGCCGCGCAACATCCCGGCGACGCGGGCTGCCAATCGGCCCAGGGTTTTCCCCTCAGCATCCACGAGGTACCACTTTTCCTTCACGTCCAACGGTTTTTGCATGTAGGTCAACATCGTTCTTTCCCGCTCCTTCGCTATCGAGTGAATTACGTTTCCTGTACTTCAGGTGTGGCGATATCTTTCGATTCTAGTTTTGCCAGCCAGGCGTCGAGATTCGTTGTGCTCCTCCGCTTCAACACATCTTGGGTAATATAGATCGGACAATGAGCCCGGAGGGCCACCGAGATTGCATCGCTGGGTCGGGCATCGATCGTCCGTTCCACGCCTTTGTTGGCGACATATACCGTCGCATAATAGGTGCTGCTTTTGACGTCCCCAATGACAACGCGTTGGATCGTAATGTTCAAATGTTCGGCAAAACTCTTGATCAAGTCATGGCTCATAGGCCGTGGCGTGATCATGGTATCGAGCGCTAATTTAATGGCATTTCCTTCTGCGGCCCCGACCCAAATCGGAAACGTATCGAGGTCACCGTCCTGTCGTGCCAAGACGACAATTCTCGTGTCGGTATTGGCCTCCTCGAGGATGCGATCCACCCGGTATTCAACCAGGTCTTGTTCTTTGGGTAGATAGACGGGACTCATATTGTCTCTCGTTGCATCACGAGTCTAGTTTGCCGAAATCTTCCGGCTTGAGATTTTCCAGCCACTGTTCGAGCTCTTCGGAGCTCTGTTTCGTGATGACCGAATCGTTTGCAAACACCGGCGCATTGCTCCGAAGCGCAAGGGCAATCGCATCGCTGGGTCTGGCGTCGACGGTGTATTCTGAGTCTTCGTACATCAAATGGATTTTCGCAAAATAGGTGTGCTCCGACAAGTCCGTAATGACGACGCTGATGACCTTCGCGTTGTAAGCATCGAGGAGCGACTTCATGAAGTCGTGCGTCATCGGCCGGGGGGGCGTGACGTTTTCCAGTGACATGCTGATCGCACCTGCTTCTGACTTGCCGACCCAAATGGGAAGCATGTCGGAATGCTCTTCGTCACGCAGCACCACGATATACGCATTATTATAGGGGTCGAACATCAACCCCTTTACGTGCATCTGTGTTATCACGATAAACTAACTCCTGATCCTCACCGCAGAAGGGTCGTGAGGAGATGTTGAACGTCCTGGAGCGATGGACTATTAAAGACACAATCTAGCATTTATGAAATCGGCCTGTCAACGAAGCCTGCGAGATCGCTGGAGAAATTCACGGAAGACTCTGGTGATTCACGGCTCAGCCTGGGGGCCACATCCCGGCGCAAAGCCATTTGGGTTAGGCCTGTGGACGATAGTTCTGATCCAGCTTTCCGGTGTCAGTTTGTTCGCCAAGTTTGAGAAAGGCCTTCATCTGTTTCTTCACGAGTTCCCTACCGCTCTCTTCACCCAAGTTGACCTGATACTCGTTGATGACCATAACCCGCATGCCCTCCCACTTTTTCCAGCAGGGTTTGCAGACCTTGGCTTTGATCTCGGATTCGAGCCTCCCCATGAAGAGGGGGTCCGTAATAGTTTCTCCCACTTGTCCACACGTAACGCACTGGACGTCTGCCATGGTGTAAAGATCCTCCCGCATATACTATTTAGGTGACTGTGAGGCGGGGATTGTAACACTGCGGTCGTGCTAAGAAAAGAGGGGAGCGGATTGACCAGCACATGGCTTCGTGCTATGAAGATTCGCCTGTTAAATGGATATGCCCGGATGGCGGAACTGGCAGACGCGCCGGACTCAAAATCCGGTTCTCGCAAGAGAGTGGGAGTTCGACCCTCCCTCTGGGCACCATCAGTTCACAGTCTGGCAGCAAGTTTGGCGTAGGATTTATTGCGGCTCGGTCACGGTTGGGATTATGCGGGAATCTGAATCAAATTAAACAGGCATATCCCCCAGTTGACATGTCCGAATGGCTAGCCTATAGATAGGCCTTAGCCTAGAATGATGATAAAGCTTCTAAAGTCGTGATGTTGGTCAAATTTTGGCTCGGTTCTTGGTGTCTATCATTTGATTTCATTACTCTAAGTCTCACCAAGGAGGCAGCACATGCGTAATGCGTTGGTACTAGGGGCGACAATTCTTTTTGTCGGGGCATCCGGTATCTCATTTGCTCAGGAGCGCTTGCAGACGAACCAATCCGGGATGGGTGTGGGCGAAGGGGTTGGCGATGTGTCGGGCTCGAGCACTCGCGTGACCACCTTCGATCGAACCCAGTTCCTCGATCGGTTGTCGCAGGCCGAAACCGTATTTGGTCGTGTGCTGGCTATCGATTTGCCAGCCGGAAAAATGTTTCTGGAAACAGGTGGAAGCTCCCACGATGAGGGCCGAGCCGGGGGCGGTTCGATGAATGCGCTAATCGTCTATTTCGACGACAAAACCAACACGGACCAGCTCAGGACCATGAATACCGGCGACGACGTTTCTCTCCAGGTCGTTGAAGCCACGACTAACCAACAGCAGTTTGGGACGGGACGCAAGCTGGTTCGTGAGATTACCGTCCTTCGTGGCAATGAGAAGCTTGCTGGTTTCGGTGGACTTGGGCAGCGCCCGAACCCCAGGACCGAGCGTGGGATTGAAACGAATAGTGGCTCCACCACCGGTGGGATTGGTGGTTCTGTGCTTCCAGGGAAGATCGACTCCGGTATCACCAGCCCGGTCGGTGAATATACTGGGGCTGCTCCTTGCTGGCAGTGCGAACCGCAGCCAGGATGGGGTAATGCAGTCCCAAACCAGTCGGACTACGGGACGGACTACACCAAGCCAAACTTGGTCAAGGGTCTGAACTAGGTCGAGTCATAGTTCGTGAAGGCTTGAGCAAGGGGCAGCAAAACGCTGCCCCTTTTTTTGCGTTCACTATGCCGGTACACCCGGTCTATCTATCTGGTTCATCTGGTTCATCTGGTTTCTCTGGTTAGTTTCGTTCAACCAAAAAACCAGATAAACTAGATGAACCAGACAAACCAAATAATAAAGAGGGAAACACGACAGTGACTGTTCAACCGGATGCCGAGTTGGATTTACGGGGAGTGATTTGCCCCTATAACTTCGTCAAAACGAAGTTGAAACTGGAAGCGATGGAACGGGGACAGACTCTTTCAGTGCTGTTGGACGATGGCGACCCAATTAAGAACGTTCCCCGCAGTGTGAGTAATGAAGGGCACACCATCCTTTCGCAAGATCGCGTCGAAGGGTCCTATCGAGTGCTCATTCGCCGCCGTGAAGACGAGTAGCGTGGGGCATTCTTCTGCTCATCTTTCTTGTTTGTAATCGTGCATTATACCCTTCAATGACAACCGTCACCGCTGAGTCCTTCGGCACTGGTCCGATCTGGTCGAGCAGCTCACCAGGTCTTCCGCGAGAGAGGGTCTCTTCGCGTGTTGTGAGATTCATGGCGATGGCGATCTGTCTGGTGGGGAGAATCTGCACCAGGATTTTCAGTAGCTTTTTGAGGGCTCTGGGTTCCACGTAGAAGACGAGGGTTCTTCGTTCTTTGCGGAGTTGGGATAGGTATTGTGCGAGACGATGACTAGTTGAAGGAAGATGTCCCTCAAAGATGATCGCATCACCTGAAAAGCCAGAGATCGCCGTCGCTGCTGTTATGGTAGAGGGACCAGGGATGGCTTTGACCAGGATTCCCGTTCGGTGGGCAGCAGCCACAAGGAGATTGCCTGGGTCGTAGATGACCGGGGTGCCGTTGTCTGAGACGAGAGCGACATCCTCTCCCTGCGTAAGTCGATGAAGAAGGACCAGCATTTTTTCGTGTCGATTCAGTGGGCCGTAGCTTGTGACTGTTGCGGTGATGCCATGATGGGCCAGGAGTGTCTGGGTCACGCGAGGGTCTTCTGACGCAATGACCGCAACGCGGCGCAGCGTGGCAATGGCACGAAGGGTGATGTCCTCAGGGTGGCCAATCGGCGTGCTGATGACATACAGGATACCGGGAGGGCGAGACATGGTCGTCCGGCCTCTCACTCCTTGATCGTTTGGTTGACTCCCATCTCGCGCCATCGATATAATTCCCTGTTGAATACCAGTCTGTTTGTCCTGAAAATTTGAGAGGATAGACCTCTATGGCCGCCATGTTGTTCGTGGTGACGATGGCCCTGTATTTTGCGGCCACCGTTTCCTTTCTTGCCTACCTGCTTTGGCCTTCGGAAGTCCTGTCAAACGTCTCCCTAGGTATGACGGCGACCGGGTTTGCCTCACACACAGTTGCGTTGGGTGCAGGGATGATCGGGGTGACGGACATATCGACGCCAGGATTCCATCAAGCCCTGTCATTTTTTTCCTGGGTGCTGATTTTGGTCTTTCTTGCCGTGGAGTTTCGTCATCATTTGCACGTGCTTGGTTCGTTCATCGTCCCGCTGGCACTGATGTCGCTGGTTTCTGCCGCGGCATTGCCGGAAACCGCTCCGACGCTTACGCCGGTGTTTCGAACGCTGTGGGTCCATGTCACGCTGAGCATGCTTGGTACCGTGGGGTTTGCCATCGCCTTTGTGGCTGGTCTCATGTATCTGATTCAGGATGGGCTTCTCAAGTCCAAACGGTTCAATGTCCTCTACTCAAAGTTACCCGCCCTGGATTTTCTCGACCATCTGAACCAACGGTCGATCGTGACGGGGTTCCCGCTGCTCACGCTCGGCATCATCACTGGCGCGTTGTCCGCCGAGTTCACTCGGGGATCGTACCTGAACTGGAATCCCGAGCAAGCATGGGCGCTGGTGACGTGGGTGTTCTACTTTGTCGTACTGATGGGACGACTGACAGTAGGCTGGAGAGCCAAACGAGCGGCATACCTGACAATTATTGGATTTGCCGGGGTTATTCTGACCCTCATCGGCGTGGTCCTTAAAAGTCATGGACCGGTGTCTTGATATGCACATTGTCGTCGTCGGTTTGAGCTACAAGACTGCCCCGGTCGAAATCCGTGAGAAGCTTGCGGTCCCTGAGAGCCGGATAGGCGAAGCCCTGACCCGTCTCTGCTCGTACCAGGGGGTGCGGGAAGGGATATTACTCTCGACGTGCAATCGTGTCGAGGTCTATGCCGTCGTCGATGAGATCGAATCAGGGTATGGGCGAATCCAAGAATTTTTGGCCGATGCCCACCTGTCGCTGTCCTCTGAGGAACTGACTCCCCATCTGTACTGGCACCAAGGGGATCGGGCGATCAGCCATTTGTTTCGCGTGGCCTCCAGTCTCGACTCTATGATCGTCGGCGAGTCGCAAATTCTGGGTCAGATTAAAGATGCGTTTGAGGTTGCACTTACACACAAGGCAACCGGCATCATTCTCAACAAGGTTGTGAAGAAGGCGATCTCCGTTGCCAAGCGCGTGCGAACGGAGACGAAAATTGCCGAGATGGCGGTGTCGGTCAGCTATGCCGCGGTCGAACTGGCCAAGAAGATCTTCTCTGATTTAAGCGAGAAGACGGTGTTGTTGGTGGGAGCAGGGGAGATGGCCAAGTTAGCGGCGAGACATTTTATTGCCAACGGTGTCCGGCATGTGCGAGTGACGACCAGGAATCCGCAACATGGGTTGGAATTGGCCAATCGGTTTGGCGGTTCCGCGGTCCCCTTTGAACAGTTTCGAGAGGATATGGCCTCCGCGGATATCGTCTTGGTGTCGACCGGTGCCGCACACTATCTCATAAGCGAGGATGACGTGCAGCGCTCGGTCAAACAACGAATGAATCGTCCGATGTTCTTGATCGACATCTCAGTTCCGCGGAATATCGATCCGGCCGTACGCCATGTGGATAATGCCTTCCTTTTCGATATCGATGATCTGAAAGCGCGGGTTGAACAGAATCGCGGGGGGCGCTTACAGGAGGCCGAGAAGGCCGAGCGGATGGTGGTGGA
>JANYEF010000312.1 GCA_025363325.1 Nitrospira sp.
ACTAGACAAACCAGGATACGGTTATGATTCCACTATAAGAACGGGCTTGATACTTCTTACTGAAGTACCAAGCCCTGGTGCACCGGAACCTTCTCGTCGTCTACGCATGATGCCCGTGATGGTGTCGCAGCCCTCTGAGGCCAAGACCGACCAGCGCGATAAGACCAACGACGAACAGGATGCCGGCTACCTGCAACGGCACTCCTGTCCAGCTATTCATGTCCGCTGCCATCACGATATGGGCAGCTGTCGCGTGGTCTGCTGATCCTGACGGGCAACGCTTCATACCTGGCGCTCCCGCCCTTCCCTTTCCGCCCGCAGTACAAGGATTTGCTGTAGTCGATATTTGCCTTGTGTAGAGAGGCCCTGCTGTCGCCAGTTCTCCTGCCGCTGACGGGCAACGGTTCGTACCTGGCGCTCCCGCCATTCCCTTTCCGCCCGAAGTGCAAGGATTTGGCGCAATCGATACTTGTCTGGTTGGTAGGTTCGCTGTGCCTTTCATGTCTGCTGCCATCTGGATGTGGGCATCCTGGCTCCTGTCGATCTGGAACGCATGGCCGACATCGACAAAGATCAGTGAGCAAAACAGCGCCGCGCCGATTGAGAGCAGAGCAGAATTCTTATACATCACTCACCTCCTTATGGTTGTTTACGTTTTCCTGTTCTGGCCATGCTCTTCAGCAATCAACGTGCCAGTAGATCCTGTTAGAGGCTTTTGCATGTGTATCCGTTGATTTGCTGGATATATTTCGCGCGGCTGTCGCGATGGATGCCGCTCAGAGTGCCTCGACTATCAACCAGAGTTGAATCGAATGTGATTATGATGGAATCAGATTGGATGCAGCATTCTCGAAGCGAGCGCGCGACGAGCGGGAAGTGCGGGACGGGCAGGGCTAGCGCGACAGGCGGGATCCGAAGTTCTGAGTTCTGGGTTCGCAGTTCCCAACACTTCAGCCTTCAGAACGTCTCGCCCGCCCCGCCAGTCGCGTGTGTCTCGTGCGGCAATTGTGCCGAAATGGTTTTCCCGCAGCCTGCTCCGGTAGACTGGGTGTGATCGATCATGAAGACAGAGGTGGGGTGACGATGGTCTGTGTGTTGTTGCGGCATGGCATTGCGGTGGAGCGGGATGAATGGGAAGGGCCGGATGCGGGTCGTCCTCTGACTGAGCGCGGGGCGAAGCGCGTGGCGCAGGTGGCGGCTGGATTGAAGTGGCTCGACGTGCAGCCGACTCATGTCTTGTCGAGTCCCTTGATCCGGGCGATCGAGACGGCGAAGATTGCGCACAGCTTGCTGCGAGTCCGCTCTGCGGTGCGCATCGTCGATGAACTCTTGCCGGATGCGCCTCCCGATCGGCTTCTATCGATCCTTCACGATCTTCCGCCTGAGTCCTGTGTACTCTGTGTCGGTCATGAACCCCATTTGGGGATGGTCGCGAGTGTGATGCTTGTGGGAAAGCCCACGACGTCCTTTCCCTTCAAGAAAGCCGGAGCCTGTCTGATCGAGCTGTCGATCCTGGCGAAGCCAGGTCGAGGGGTCCTTCGTTGGTGGCTATCCTCCGATCAGTTGCGGGCTATCGGGAAGCGGAAGACGGGTGTGGGAGGTAAGGATTCATCTGGTTGATCTGGTCTGTCTGGTTTATTTGGTTTGTCTGGTTTTTTGGTTGAACGAAACTAACCAGATAAACAAAACAAACCAGATGGACCAGACAAACCAAACAAACGATCTTCTTATGCCGGCTGGATCAGGCGGTCGGAGGGCAGTTTCGGGCTTTGCAGGTGTGGGGTGAGGAGCGGCTGGATCTTGCTGCGCAGTTCGTTCTGAATCTCATCCGGCGATTTCCTGGCATCGATCACTTCGAAGTGAAACTCTTCCGCCATTTTGTCGAACTCCTCGATCAGGAGGGACTGGTACTTTTTAAAGCTATCGTAGAGATCGTTGCCGAGACGAAGATCCATTCCTGACTCCCAGAAGTTCATCCCTTTGGTTTCGATGACGCGCAGCACGAGCGTTTCGATGTCGATGCGCATGTAGCAGACGAGATCGGGTACTAAGGCAAAGCCGAAGACGTCTCTCACCCACTGGCGGTTCCCGCTACGCACAAAATCGCGCGCAAGGGCCGTATAGATATACCGATCGGCCAGGACGATGAAGCCCGATCGAAGCGCGGGGATGATCTCGTGTTCTAAGCGATCCGCAAAGTCGGTGGCGTACAACAGGCTGAACGACCACCGGTCGAGAATGTTGCCCTCTTTCGCCATTTCGATCGTTTTTGACATGAGATTGGAACGGGTCCAGCCGGTCGTGAGCACGCCATAGCCCTGCACCTCCAGCCACTCCTGCAACATCTCGATGTGCGTGGAGCGGCCGACCCCGTCGGTGCCTTCGATGGCGATGAGTTTCCCTTTGAGGTCACTCGGATTTAGGTACGTCAAACCGTCGCCAAAATACTGTGCGTCGACCATGGGTCCCCCGTCTCGGTTTGTAATCTTTGAGCGCTTCTCCTACCAGCTGGCGCATGTCGTTCTGCTGGGCTTCGATGTCTTTCGTTGCATCAATCGTGATGAGCTGAAACTCATCGACGATCTTCTCGTACTGGGCCAGGATGCTGGATTGGAAGATGCGGAAGCTTTCGGTGACGTCCGGGTTCAGGTTCATGTCCATGCCGGCTTCGTAGTGCTTGAATTGTCCGCGCGTGCCTCCGAGGAGCCGCGCGATGGCCACTTCGATCGGGACGTTGAAGTAGAAGGCCATGTCCGGTGTGATGGCGAAGCTATAGAGCTTGCGAACCCAGTCAGGCGACACGCCGCGGGCCACGTCACGCGCGAAGGCGGTGTACATGTAGCGGTCGGCCAAGACGATCATGCCGGCTTTGAGCGGGGGTAAAATTTCATGATACAACCGGCTGGCAAAGTCGGTTGCGTGCAACAAGCTGAACGTCGTCGGCGTCAGGCTTTTATTTTTCTTGCCCCGTTTGGTCGTGTCTTTGACCAGCTCTGAGGAGTTCCACTCCGTGAAGAAGACCCTATGACCTTTCGACTCCAGCCACTTGTGCAGCAACAGCAGTTGTGTGCTCTTGCCTGACCCGTCGATGCCCTCGACGATGATCAGTTTTCCGGGGTAGGGGTGGGGAGGCCTGGGTAGAGGGGGCTGCTCGCTCATGCGACTTCTTCCTGTGCGATGACGGAAAACTTTACGCGGCGGCGGAACACGCGTTCAAAGAGATCCGCTCGGCCTGCGGCGGCCCAGGCTTCCAACTCCGCATCGCCCGTCACGTGCACGGTAATGGTGACAATGGCGCCGAGCCTCACATTGAGGGTGCGGACAACCGAAAAATGCGTCCGGTCCAGGCCATCGGCGATCCGGAGCAGCGCGGATAGTATCCGCACGATTCGTTTATGCGTGGGGGAGAGGGCGCCGAATCCCTCGTGCTTCAGTTGAGGGATTGCGCGCCGGTGGTAGCGGGCCACGTTCGCGATCATCTGAATCTCCTCGCCGGATAATCCCCCGACGTCGCTATTGGTG
>JANYEF010000385.1 GCA_025363325.1 Nitrospira sp.
CATGCTGACCATGGATATCGACGAGGGTGCCCCCCAGTTCTTCGAGCACACGCAGGGGGCACAGGCTGCCGTTGACATACACCCGGTTGCGACCAGATCGGGAGAGCACGCGCCGAAGAATCAGTTCTGACTCGTCCTGACCGATGATGTCGTGCAGCCGCAGGCGTTGAATCAGTGGGTGGGTATCTGGGAGGTGGAAGGCTGCTTCGAGCTGGGCCTCATCTTCTCCTGAACGGATCTGGTCGGTCGAGGCCCGTCCACCGACCAACAAGGCGATGGCATCAATGAGCAGTGATTTACCGGCCCCGGTCTCCCCAGTCAGGACCGTAAACCCGGACTGGAATTGGAGACTGAGCTGCTCAATGAGCGCGAAATTGACAATGCGCAACTCGGAGAGCATTGCGGCGGGTGGCTACATTCCTTAGGCGGAACCAGCTGGTTGCGCTAGCAGCGAATCGATCATTTCCTTGAACTGCCGCTTCGGTCGCGCTCCAACCAGTTTCTCCACGATCTGGCCATTCTTGAAAAACAGAATCGTCGGGATACTCATGACCTGATAGCGGCCTGCGACTTCTGGATTTTCATCGGTATTGAGCTTGCGGACCTTCACCTTCCCAGCATACTCTTTGGCCAATTCCTCAACGATCGGAGCGACCATTTGGCAAGGACCACACCAGACAGCCCAGAAGTCCACCATCACGAGTTCAGAAGCCTTCATGACGTCTGCATCCCACGTTGCATCTTCGACCTTCAGTGCATCACCTGCCACGTCGTATTCCTCCTTCGCTGAGTACACGATAAAATTTGCAATCGATGCGGCATCGTATACCAGCCCTCTTTGAGGAGTCAAATCCCTCAGACCGGCTCATGACATTTTTAGGGCATGCTCGACGTAGTCAGCACTCGCGGCTCACCCACAGAGATACGGCAAAGAGAGCCACACCCGACTAAGCACCACCAAGCCGGCCTGCCAGACAACCTGTTCACCGTCCACCCCCACCCATCTCTGGCTGAGGGTTGACCGATTGTGGCCTCCCATACGGGCCTCCCGGCGCAGCCCAGGGCAGACCTCTCTCTCCGATAAGCAGTGGACTGAGGATACTTCGGAGCACCGCCGTGCCGTAGTTCTCCGTCCAGCCGATCCCGGTCAGGCTCAACATGAAGTTGTACTGGGTTCGGTCTGGGAACTGCAGATAGAAGAGCCCCAGCGACCAACATTTGCAGGGATTCTGGTAGAGGGCCACGACATCGTATTCCGGGCTCTTGCCGTTCTTCACATCATAGTAGCCCTTGGCGCCGATCGTCCAACCCCACGGTGTTCGAAACCCACCACCCGCTGTGACAAACTGAATTTCGTCGGTGGGCGCATAGACCTCATTGAACGAGACGGGATTCCAAACATCGCCTCGGCGCACGCGGTTCCCGTCTCGTGAGAATCGCTGTCCGACCTGCAGATACCAGTAGTTGGACTGCTGGACTCGGAGGTCGGTATTGAATTGACTCATCGTGGATCGGTAGGGATCGAAAAACGCATCGATGGTCAGATACTGGTTGATGGCAGGCTGCTGACCGAGGACAGCCCCGGCGCCTGGGCCAAACGCGGCGCCCGCTAACTGAGCCTGCGTGAACTGAGGGGTCGTATTGCCGATCACAGCCCGCAACCAGAGATCGGAAAATTTCTTCCCCTCAATAGCCACCGTCGCCGGCTGCAGCGGTTGCGTCAGCGACCCGAATACTGGGGAAGCGCCAGGCGTGAAATCCCGAGCTCTCGTCTGCGCGGCACCCACGTGATAGCTCTGGGCCATCGTAAAATCCAGCCAATTGAAACTGCTGCCGCCCACTTGCTCCAATAGTCGGCTGTGGATCGCATAAGTCAGCAAGTTTTTCTTCGGCAGATCGTCTACCTGGTCGATCTGCGTAATCTTCGACTGGTCCGTGGGAGGCACATACTCGTAGAACACACTCGGTTCGATCGTGTGCAGGAACGACCCAGCGTCTCCGACACCGAATCGACGGCTGAGCTTCGACGTGGCGTCAATGCCGGCCCAAAAGGTCTCCCGATGCTCGCTATTGCTCGACTGAACACCTCGCGTGTAATAGGCCTCCCGAACCTTGGCTTGCGGTGTCAGACCAATAATATGCCCAAAGTCGATGACATCGGTGGAGAGACCGGGCAACACATCTACCCGGTTCACGTTGAAGCCTTCATCGCGATAGAAATTCACATAGTTGCCGTCCATGCCGAGCAAGATCGGCGAACTGAAGAGCGGCATGTTCGGAAGGCTATAGCCCGCTTCCGGTAACCGCTGAAACGTATCATTGCCACCAGATTGCAACGGTTGCAGATACTGGCCGAGCAAATACAGATTCCCATAGGGCAGCCGTTGCGTGGTCAACAAATTTGACTCGTTGCTGGGCAAGGCCCGTTGCGTTCCCGAGCTGCTTAACTGTTGCAGATAATTTGGGTCGGTCACCAAGTTGGCTTGGACAC
>JANYEF010000387.1 GCA_025363325.1 Nitrospira sp.
GAAAGGATCGCCACCCGGGGTCGTTGATAGGCAAAGATGAACGACTTGGCGAGGATCGCCAGCATCCCCGCTTTACCAGGCCGAATCTGAGTCCCCTTGGCGATGATGCGGTCACCTTTCTTGACGTCCTCCCCCTGAGGCCGAATGTTGGCGCCTTGCTGTTCCGGCTTGAAGACACGAACGGAATCCGCGGTGTGCTCCGTGTCTTCGACCTTCAAGACCGTGTCCGCCCCCTTCGGGAGGGGGGCCCCGGTCATGATGCGAATCGCTTGCCCCTTACCGACGGACTTTGAAGGCATCTTGCCTGCAGCCACATCCTCGATCACCGTGAGGGTCACCGTTTTCTGAATCGCATGCTCCTGCTTGATATCGTCCCACCGCACCGCAAACCCGTCCATCGCACTGTTGTCCCAGGGTGGATTATCCCGCTCCGCCACGATGTCCTCGCCGAGGACACGGCCAAGAGCGTCGAGGATCGAAATCTTCTCCAACCCCAGAGTGGGCGTGGCCTCCAACACGATCCGCTGCGCTTCTTGTAGTTGCGTGAGCCCCTCTATCGCATCTGTGGCCTTCACAGTCTCTCCTTCATCAGTGCGCCTGCCGGGGCACGCTTTTCACAAGTGACCCGCTCTTCTTGCAGAACGCTTCGACCTTATTCGCAATCTGATGATAGCACTCAGCCGTGGGCGTATCGGAATTGAACATCGCAAATGGCTCACCGGCATCAGACTGGATCACGACGTCGGGATCGAGTGGAATGCGCCCGAGAAAAGGCACGCCCATATCATGAGCCGCGGCTTCCCCGCCACCCTTGCGGAACACCTCGATCTGGTTGTGACAATGGGGGCACTCCAACCCGCTCATGTTTTCGACAATCCCAATGATCGGGACTTCGCTATCTTTGCAGAACGTCACCGACTTGCGAGAGTCCAGCAAGGCCACTTCCTGCGGCGTCGTCACGATTACAGCACCGCTGACATGACCGAGCAGATCGATGGTCGTCACCGATTCATTACCGGTACCGGGAGGCAAGTCCACAAACAAGAAATTGAGATCCTGCCACTCGACACCGCCCAAGAGTTGGTTGATGAATTCATACTTGTAGGCATCGCGCCAGATGATCGGATCGTCTGAATTCTGCAACAAAAAGGACATCGAGGCGATTTTGAGGTTATACGCCTGAAACGGAATGATCCCGCCTGAACTGCTGATCTTCAGCTTCTGACCTTCGGCCCCCACCATCTTCGGAATGTTCGGGCCATGGATATCCATGTCGCAAATACCGACATGCCACCCTTTGAGCGCGAGACTGACGGCGAGGTTCGTCGTACAGGTACTCTTTCCGACTCCACCTTTATTGCTCATGATGAGCACTTTGTATTCGATCCGCTCCATCCGTTTGGCCACCAACCAGCGGCTATGCCCCTCCTTGTCCTTCTGACAGGTCTCGTTCTCGTCGCAAATCGCGCAGGCCCACATGTAGACGCAGGCATCGCTGCCGCTGGAGCTGGGAGGTTGAATGACGTTCAATTCACGAGCCATGTGTCTTCCTTCTCTAACACGTGCCGCCCAATCTGCGTGCTCTCGTTATCGCGGTCGACCTTTCGGCACGCCGACGTAGTCGCCCTCTCCCACATTCGGCAGTCCCGCCGACGACGCCTTGCCGGTGCCTGCCGCTGCAGTGGCCGCGGCCGGCACCGCAGACCCTTCCGCTACCGGCTTCTTCTTGTTAAAAAACCCTGCGCTCACAATACCGATTTCGTAGAATATATACATCGGCAAGGCCATGAGACATTGGTTGAAAGGATCGGGCGTTGGGGTAAGAATGGCGGCAAAGATGAACGACCCCAGCAGGGCCCATTTGCGATACCGTTTCAGAAATGGCGCGTCGACCCATCCGAGCTTCGCCATGAGCGTAATCGCGAGGGGCACTTCGAAAATCAACCCAAACACCAGCAGGAACCACAGGGAAAATCCGACGTACTGGGCAATGGAAATCTGTGGGACGAAGCCGGCGTTGACGCCATAGGACACCAAAAAATTCAGCGCAAACGGAAGCACAAAGAAAAATGAAAAGCCTACCCCTGCGTAAAAGGCCACGGTGCTCAACAGCACAAACGGCGCGACAAACCGCCGTTCCTGGGCATGGAGGCCCGGCACGACGAATTTCCATACTTCCAACAAAAGATATGGGGTCACGGCGACAAGGGCAAAGAGCCCGGCCACTTTGACGCTTTGCCACAAGGCTTCAGCCGGCGCGAGAAAGACGAACGGAACGGCCGGCAGATCGGTCGGCACCCACGACAGGGAGCCCAACGCAAACATGTTCTGGAGGGGAATGCGAAGCCACTTGACCAGCATGTCGGCATAGAAAAATGTGCCGACGAACACCACGGCGATGATGATCACCGCGCGCGTCAGCCGGACCTGGAGCTCCACGAGGTGCTCCATCACCGGCATTTTCTTGTCTTCCAGCGGCTTGAAGATCGTGTCTTGCAGCCACTGGTTGAGTGAACTCAGGCCGTCGAACATACGAACCGTTCATCCGATGGCTGGCCGTGTTCGCTCGAATTACGAGCGATCACGGCCAGCGTCATGCGTGTTACTTGGGATTGACCGCAACAAACAGGTTATTCCCCTGCCGGCTCAGGAGCAGGACGGCCAACTCGTCTTTCTTCAACGTATTCGAGACTTTCTGGTAGTCTTCGAGCGTCTTCACGACTTCGTGGTTCACTTCCTGAATCACATCACCGCGCTGCAGACCCGCCGCTTCCGCAGGGCCACCACCCTCGACCGATATCACGACCACACCCGTCATCTTTGCCGGGATGTTCAATTGACTCATCGTGGCCGCATCCAACCCCTGCACGCGGAGAGAGGCCAAGACATTATCCGGCGGCTTCACCGTCTCGAGCGGTTCCTTGGGAGCGGACGGCTCCTTCTTCGCCAACATTTCATCCGTTGGCCGCTCCGCCACCTTCACGGCGATGGTCTGTTCCTTGCCGTCTCGCAACACCTTCACCTGCGCATCCTTGCCGACTATCGTGCGCGCGACGAGGTTTCGCAACTGACTCACGTTTTGGACTTCTTTCCCGTTGAACGCAATCACCACATCGCCGCGCTTCATACCCGCAGCATGGGAAGGGCCGTTCTCATTTACATCGCTGATGAGTACCCCTTTGCGCTGTTCCGGAAGCCTGAAGGATTTAGCCAAGGCTGGTGTGATCTCTTGAATCGCGACACCCATCCAGCCGCGCACGACCTTGCCGGTCTTCTGCAGACTGTCAACGATATCCAACGCGATACTGCTGGGAATGGCAAATCCAATCCCCTCCGACCCGCCGGTCCTTGAGAAGATAGCCGTATTGATCCCAATGAGTTCCCCGCTCACATTGACCAACGCTCCGCCGGAATTACCCGGATTAATTGCGGCGTCGGTCTGGATGAAATCTTCATAGTCCGCAATGCCGACGTTGCCGCGTCCCAAGGCACTGATGATGCCCAGGGTCACAGTGGAACTCAGTCCGAACGGACTGCCGACTGCCAACACAAGGTCGCCGACCTGCAATTTCTCATACTCAGCCCATTTTAAGGATGGGAGGTCCTTCGCCTCGATCTTGACCACGGCTAAATCCGTCTTCGGATCAGTTCCCACCACTTTCGCGCTGAATTCACGTCGATCGCTGAGCGTGACGGTGATCTGCGTGGCGCCTTCGACCACGTGGTTGTTGGTCACGATAAATCCGTTCGGATCAAAAATAACGCCGGATCCGGCGCTTTGATCAGGGCGTCCATGCCCCGGAGGCATCGACGGAGGAGTCGGAAGTTCACCCCCTGGCGCTTCTTCACCCGGAGGTCCACCAAAGGGACCTGGCGGTAAGGGCGATTTCCGGCCTCGTCCCCCGCCTTCTCCACCCCCAGTCACCGCAATGTTCACCACCGCTGGCGTGACCTGCTTCACGATCTCTGAAAATCCTTGTGTCAGCCCGGCTGGAACCCCGGCAGCTACGGCTGTGGGTTCACTCGGCAGGACAGTAAACGCGAAGGTACTCATGACCAGACCGATACCTGCGACAAGACCTCGGACATTCCCCCCCTTACTCCGCATGACCATAACAGCGTTCCTCCACAGGGTTAACCAACGCGACCGCATGAGCGAACGTGCATTGTACACTATCCGTTCCGAGGGCATCAAAGACTAATAGTCCCCGTAGACCCCTCACCATATCAGAGCCAGAAAGGGACTGTTCCGTATGACCGTGACGGCGAGGACGGGCTAGTCTCTCTTGTTTATCTGGTCTATTTCGTTTGTTTGCTTGAACCAGACAGACCAGATGAACCAGATCAACCCCCCGTATCGCTTGTCACACGAGGCTACTCCGCAGCCTGCTACGAACTTGTTTTCCGGGCTGTCGCCTCGGATTCCAATACCCCGAGCCACGAGTTCTGGAGCTTCAGTACCAGCCGCTTAGCCGCTTGCTCAAAAGACACGACACGAAGGGTATTCGGCGCGCCCTCGTACGTCGGAGGCCAGATACGCCGCTCCTCCTGAGGGCGAAGGTAGATAGCCGGATACCATTGATCGATCCCTGGCGCACTCGGACGATCCAGCGTGGCCCAGCCCCGTCCTTCGGCCTGCATTAAGGTCTGATTGTGTTTCAAGTCTAACAGGGCAAATTCCAGCAGCGACCAGTTATCTCGACGAAATCCAGGCTGCGCGTGCGTGGTCCATCCCAGAAAGAGCGTCACGGGATATTCCTGCTCGGTGCTGGAGACAACCACGACGGCCAAATAGTCGAGTCCACGTTGCCGCCCCAGTTCAGTGAACTGGCCCCAATCCCCATGTGGTAGCGGCCTGATATGGCTGGCTGGAATCATCTCTTGTATCGCCACAGGAATCGCACGGACAAGGTCCCGTTGTAGACTTTCTCCGAGACGAGCCAGGGCCTCTTCCGGCAGATTCGGAGCCGCGCCTGGCTCTGCCGTATCTGACACCACGACAAGTCCTGCCCGTAGTGGGCGCTGATCAACCCTCGCAAACGCGTCGCCGCCGACCTGGTGCTCTGAGAAAACATAATCGCCGATCCGCGCAGGCGGAATGGTGGAGACACAAGACACCAAGAGTATGGCGCTGAGCATGAGACTGAATTGATTCAGCAGATCGCGCATCCCCCACCTCCCGGCGCTGATAGGCTTACCCGTCGCTTGACGCTCTATTTTTACGTTCGCTCCCCATCGGCGGATCTGTCAAGTCCAGCGGAGTCCTCCCCCTTGCAAACCTGTTTGTTGCTCAGCTACGGTATTTCATCTGGTTTCTGGTCTGGCGCCGCCACAGTTCACTACAGCACGGCTGGTTTCCTATGTCAGTCCGAAACGCCTCAGGCTCCATTCAATGGTCGATCATTGTTCCAGCCCATAACGAAGCCGCTCGCATTCTTCCCTATCTTCGAAGCATTACCTCATACATGCAAGACCGAGGAGAACCCTACGAAGTCCTCGTAGTTGACGACGGCAGCACCGATGCCACGGCCTCCGTGGTTGAGACCGCGGCTTCTTCAGCCCCAGAAATTCAGTTGCACCGGGCCCCCATGCGCCAAGGAAAAGGGGCCGCCGTACGACGAGGGATGCAAGCCGCGGTCGGACGACTACAACTGTTCGCCGATGCGGACGGTGCCACTCCCATTCAGGAACTCGCCCGGCTCGAACAGGCCGTGACGAACGGAGCCGACGTGGCCATCGGATCGCGCGCACTCGCTTCTCGGTTGCCAGGCTATGCAGTCCAGGCCCGCTTCTATCGGACTATTTTGAGCAACCTATTCAATTCAGTCTTACAGCAGAGCGGCCTCAGGGGAATCACCGACACGCAATGCGGATTCAAGCTGTTCCGCCAAACGGTGGCAGCAGACCTCTTTGAAGTCTCCTCAATCGACGGCTATGGCTTCGACCTCGAACTCCTCTATGTGGCACAACAACGCGGATACCGTATCTCAGAAATTCCGGTGAATTGGTCCCATCAGCCCGGCTCAAAGTTTCGCGTCGTCAGGGATGGGCTCGCCATGCTACGCGAATTGGCCGTGATCCGACGGAATGCAGCCAAGGGCTACTACGCTTCTCCGTCACACCTGCAAAACTTTCATCCGGCCACAGTCAGCCCACTCAGGCTCCCTCCGCGATAGGAGGATGAGCGCTTCCAGACCTCACCCGGATGATGGCACCTAGATCGCAACGTTCTCGTCTTCATACTCGCAAGATGCCCCCGCGCCCTGTTGCGTTCAGCCTGACATTTCGATACGGTGCCGGACGTGAATACCAGTAGTCCAACCAGTCACGGCGGGCAGCTTCCCTAGGCCAATGGTTATCGGACAACACCCAAGAGACTCACCTCCACGACTCACGATGCGATGGGCTGCCCTCTGGTGTCTCCTCATCACCGTGAGTGGGCTGTGGGGCTGCGAAAAGATGACGTCCGCGTTTCGCCGGACCCCCTTGCCGGACATGGGCCCACGGCTGGCCAACTCCGTCAAGCTGACCTTCGACCCCTCCCTCACCAATCTCAAAATGCAGTATACGGATGGATGCAATAGCCCGCACGAGCTCAACGCGGGGGAAGAAGTCGAATCCATCATGATTGACGCGGCTGCCCAAAACTTTGCGGCCGTCACCGTCGCCGGTGGAGTTGCCACGCCGATCCAGCCTGACACGGAAATTCTGGTCACACTCCAGCGCTCGAGCCTCAAGCTCTGGGCTGACAATGTCTATGACCGCGTGCCGGCGGACATGATCCTCGAGACGCTCTTAACCTTTAAGGATGCCGCGGGAAAAGAGCTGGGCCAACAGTCGGTTTCCATTGCACACAACCAACGCCTTATTCTGGAGCCGACCCAACGCCGATGCGACTTCGGCAATATGGGAGAATTTGTGCATGACGCCGGGATCGCCCTCTCGACGCAATTCATTCGAGCAGCCAGGACCCAATTGGCCTCGACGGGCGGCCTCCCCCTTGCACCAGCCACTGCATCGCCGACAAGACCAACTCCACCGATAGCGAGCCAGCCGGCCCAAGGTCCCCTCTCAGCACTCTCGTTTAAGGCCACCGTACTCGACGAAAACAGTAACTTGGTCTTCGAGGGAGGCGAACGCATTCGGGTACGCATCGACCTCGTGAACGGAGGAGAGCAGGAACTGCAGGGTGTCACGGCGACCTTGACGGGAACCGCCTCGCTGCTCGCCCAATTTCCGACCACCACGCTGGCGGTCGGACGGCTACAGCCGAGCCAATCCCGCTCGATCGAATTTGCGGCCACGTTGCCACAGGCTGTTCAACAACAGAGGGCCGAGATCCACGTGACGATCTCCGATTCAGGAACCCGCACTCAGCCGCCGCCCCAAACCCTGGCCCTGTCGATCCAATCCACCGGCGTGAATGCCGACGACGTGGATCACATCCCTGCTGTCGCGACAGGATTTCGGCAGCCCCACACCTATTTGATCTCAATTGGGGTCGGAACCTACCGGGACCAGCAAGTCCCTTCCCGGAAGTTCGCCGCCGTGGATGCCGAGATGGTCTCGAACTACTTTCAATCCCTCGGTGGCTTGCCGGCCTCCAATGTTCGGCTACTACAAGATTGGAAGGCCTTACGTCCTGATATTAACGAAGCCCTGCTGGATTGGTTGCCGCCTCACATGAACAGGGACGCGGTCGTCATCGTCTATTTCGCCGGCCTGGCCTCGGTCTCTTCCACGGGAGAGACGTTCCTCGTGCCGTACGATGGAACTGCCACGACCACCTCACGCGCATACCCGCTCAAGGATTTGGAGGCAGCGCTCTCACGTTTACAAGCGAAACAGACGGTGTTTCTGTTCGATGGGATTGTGTCGCGTATGGGACCGGAGAGCCGAACCAAGACCGCCCCCCCGCAATGGAACCCTACGGGGAGTTCGACGCTCCATGTCATTGGAACTAGCGGCCTTGGACGGGGACTAGAGGACGAGCAGCATCGGCATGGGCTGTTCACCTATTATCTGCTGCGAGCACTGCGCGGCGAGGCCGATACCAACCAGGATGGCGACGTGACACTCGGCGAAACGGTGACCTATATCAGTCAGAAAGTGCGCTGGACCTCCAAGACCCACATGAACCAGGAGCAACGCCCGTTCGCTGTTCCGGCGATACGCCCAACCGATCCATCCGCTGCCTTGATATTGGCCAAGCCTGCTGCGATCCAGGGCACCGAAGCCAACTAACAGGATGCTGAAAAAGTCCGCCAGCTTCGTTCTCGCATCGTTCAGACCCTCAACGTACCGCAAGGGTACGCCTCAGGTCTTCACTCGCTGCGGCCTTGCTTGGGACAAGGCGCGTCTCGGCGCGCTGGGGTTGGGCGGGTGAGAAGTCTGACCTTTTTGAGCATCCTGACAGAACCACACGATCGGAAGACAAAAAAAGAGGGTGGAGGATTCGGTCCTCCACCCTCTTGAACTGACAGCTGCGACGAAACTACTCGCCTTTGCAGAAGCTCCGCTCGTAGTTGATGATCGTCCAGGCTTCTTCTTCTGTGATAATCGCTGGGGTCAAGGAAATCATGCCCGTGCCTGTACTACCATTCTTGATCACCCAGAAGAGCTCGCCATCTTTCCGCTTTTTGTGGAATTTGCAGTTCGTAAAATTGCGGGGGCTCGGATTCAGAATCTTGCCGGCCTCGCCCTGGCCATCCCCATTCTTACCATGGCAATTGAAGCAGGTACCCTTGCCCTCGAACAACGCCTTTCCTTTGGCAATGTTCTCTGGGGTCGCGGCAACCGGATTCTTGTTGGCCCTCGCGTCGCTCATCTGATCCACCGGAACGCGGGCCTTAAGCGGGTCACGCTCTTCGGCTCCAACCACCGAGACCGACAGCAGCATCAGCGCTGCGCTGATTCCCAAGAACTTAGAAAAATGCCCCATCAGACGTCCTCCTTTGTGTTTAACCACCGCACATGAACTCGGCCTCTGGCCGCTGGCTCATGAGATCCATATGAAAGCGACAAAACGCCGGCGAATATAACAACGGCTTTCCACTCCTGTCAAGCAATCCATGGTGTTACCGGACGGTCTCCCTACTCCACTACTCATTCACTACCTCGTTCCTGGCCTTACACTCACTTCCACTCCCTGGCTTTCGTTCAGTCTTACCAGACAACTATCAAGGCTCATGCCAGAAGCCCCCTCATAGCGAGACGCAATATTCCAGCTAGTTAGGGGCATGTACAATGCCGAGAATCTCGGAACCCGCAAAAAGGTAGCGCCATTGCGCCTCAGCCCCTGCTGCGGCGCCTCATCCCTCGATATCCCACGCCTAAGGAGCCTGCTTGGATTTGAATACAGAGAGGCCATCAAGATGAATAATGGAGGACGGGTGTTGTGACTGGATGGACGGTGCTAGCAGGTTGCGGGAAAACTACGTTGGCACGCGAGAACTTCGAGGGTCTGCACGTGTGGCACAACAGCAGAACACTCCCGCAGGATGCTCAAAAAGGCCGTTCAGCAAGGCCGCAGGCGAGTCGAAACCGGAGGCGTACCCTCTGGGGTACGTTGAGGATTTCGATGAGCCGAGAACGACGCTGGCGGACTTTTTCAGCATCCTGCTAGAGAGCGGTCAGCGCTTGATGACGATATCGCGTGCGACTTTGCCGCTTGGGCCAAATGGTTTTTGAGGTTTGCCATTCAGTTCCGCTTTGACACCCCCGGCATTACCGAGCGTCAGAATAAACTGGTCTTGGCCTTTCCATCTGGCCTTTTCACCAGGTCGAAGTAAGGCCTCTTGGGGACTGCCGCCATCGACTTGAACGACGACCCAACTCAGCTCTGTCGCCTCAAGATCCAGCGCCAACTGTTCGTCTGTTGCTCCAGACCCTTCGAGTGAAATCCCTCCCAGCGGTCCGTCGCTCCCCAGCGACGAAGGAACGGGAGCCGCCAACTCCGGTACAGCCGAAACTGCGGGTGCTGGGGCGGTCACTGGCCCAGTATTATTTTCCACACTCGCCTTGGCTGATACGGCAGGGGACTCGCTCGGTTTGGGCTTGGTGGCGGACGGGACCGCTTCGGCCTGCTGGCTTGGCGGCGCATCCTGAGATTCTGGAGTCGGTGGAACGGTCCGCTTGGATGTGGAAGCTGGAGGGTCTGAGCTCGAACGACGGACCAGGAGCGACGACTGTTCCCGGCTTAAGAGGAAGATGAGCGTGAGAATCGCGATGCCAATTGCAATTGCAACGGCCTTCCGATTGGCTTGGCGCTTCCGCTCTTCTTCCGCCTGCCTGACTTTCAAACGTTCCCGTTCGACTTGCTTGTCGTAATAGGCACCTGCCGATTGAACGAAGCGATGGATCGCATCGTCTTCATCAAGTCCGAGGGACCTGGCATAGGACCGGACGAAGCCTCGCGCAAACACTTGATCGGGCAACTTGGCGAAGTTCCCATCTTCCAACGCCTTCACAAAATCGGTTCGAATTCGCGTCTTGGATGCAACCTCGTCGATGGTGAGCCCCTTGGTCTCTCTCACCTGCCTGAAAAATTCGCCGATCGATTCCATAGGCGTCTCTCTACGGCTTGAGCCGTGTCAGCAGTTCCTTCGCGGCTGCGGCATACTCGCCACCCTTGTCCAGCGTCGTGACCTTGATCAACGTTTCCCTTGAGCGTCGCTCGAACCCCAGCTTGTAATACACCCGCCCCAACTCCAAGTGTAACAACGCCGGCGGGACGTTGGGTGGATTGACCACTAAGGCGTCCTCAAACGCTTCCATCGCACCCTGGAAATCACCCTCATGAACCAACATCCTGCCGAGATGGAATCGGGCCAGGTCCGGCGTGGCATACAAGGGATTGGTCAGTGCCTGACGGAATGCGGCGATCGCGTCCTTCCACCGCTCCTGCTTCTCCAAAACCTGGCCCAGATAGGTGTACGCTTCCGAGTAATTCTCATCGAGCTTTGTCGCGGTCCTCAATTCTTCCTCAGCTTGAGGAAATTTACCCTGCAGCGCCAGAATATGGCCGAGCCCATATCGTGCTTCCTTGTTGCCAGGATCGAGCTGCACGGCCTTCTGGAACGACACAAAGGCCTTCTGCTGATCGTGATCCAGGGTCGCGATGCCTTCCTGATAATACCCTTTGGACTTCCGTAACGACTCCTCCGATGTGGCACAGCCAGGCAGCCATCCGATCAACAGGGCCAACACACACAATGGGCGTGCGAATTGTCGAACCATCGAACAGGCAAAGAGATGTTGCGTCACGAAATGTCCTCGAAATGGGTCAACTGCTTAAAGGCTCGGAATCGTTCCTGAACCTCTTTGTAGTCCAGGATTCGCAATCGGTCAAGGCTAAAGGCTTCTACGGTAAATGACGCCATGACACTTCCGAAGATAATCGCTTGCTTGAACGCCTCAACCGAACGATTGCCCGTGGCCGCCAGATAGCCCAGGAAGCCGCCGGCGAAGGTATCTCCCGCACCGGTTGGATCGCGTACATCTTCAAGCGGAAAGGCCGGAGCCCCAAACATCTGTTTCGCGTTAAACATCAGCACCCCATATTCCCCACGCTTGATGATGAGGTGCTTGGGCCCACGCGCGAGCACTTTTTGTGCGACCTTCACGAGATTCGTATCTTCACCGAGTGCCCGGGCCTCCCCATCGTTGACGATGAGAATATCGACTTGCTCCAAGACCCGCCACAACGCCTCGCGCTTGCCGTTGATCCAAAAATTCATCGTGTCGCACGCGACCAAGGGTGGACGCGGGAGCTTCTGCAGTACATCCCACTGGAGCTCCGGATCGATATTGCCCAAGAACAAGACATCTGGGGATCGGTAGGCCTCGGGAATCTTTGGCCGAAAGGTTTCGAATACGTTGAGTTTCGTGTCGAGCGTGTGCGCTTCGTTGAGCTGGTGCGTATACTCCCCTTTCCACCGAAACGTCGCCCCGGGCCGCCGCTCTAACCCCGTCACATCGATGCCACGACTCTTGAGGAACGCCAGATGCTGCGGCGGGAAATCTTCCCCCACGACAGCGATAAGATCCACGCTGGTAAAGTAACTAGCCGCAGTCGAAAAATAGGTGGCCGATCCTCCGAGGACCTCACTGACTTCTCCGAACGGTGTCTTCACCGTATCGAGCGCAACCGATCCGACCACGAGTAACTTCCCCATACGTTTACCGAGCCCCTTTCTTCGTCGAAATAACCCGCTCCATTAACAAGGCCAGCTTCCGTCGGAGCGATGCCGGCATCCGATCTGGTGCTGTGATAATGGCATCCTGCAACGATCGCTGGCAGCTGCACGATTTGACGTCGGCCACCGCAGGCATCGCTGTCCGCAACAGTCGCTTGGCCAGCGTGACATTCTGACGGAGAGTGGTCAGGATTCCCTCAACGGTGACGGCCTCCTCTGTTTCATGCCAACAATCATAATCTGTCGCCAAGGCCACCGTGGCATAACAGAGTTCGGCCTCGCGTGCCAGTTTGGCCTCAGGGAGATTCGTCATCCCGATCACGCTCGCGCCCCACTGGCGATACAATAGGGACTCCCCTTTGGTCGAAAACTGTGGCCCTTCGATGCAGAGATAGACGCCCCCCTGGTGCACAGTGGCGCCGACCGTACGGGCCGCGTCCAACAATGCCGCACCGAGCGAGACGCAGACCGGATCGCCAAATGCCACATGCGCGACAACTCCTCCCTCAAAGAAGGTCGACACCCGCCGCTTGGTGAGATCGATAAACTGGTCCGGCAGCACCATGTCCCCTGGCTTGATCGACTCCTTCATACTCCCGACTGCACTCACAGAAATCACCCGACTCACCCCGAGCGATTTGAGCGCATAGATATTCGCGCGATAGTTGATTTCAGAAGGATTCATCCGATGGCCTCGTCCATGCCGCGAGAGAAAGGCGATACGAATCCCGTCCAACTCGCCGAGCACCACCTTGTCGGAGGGAGCCCCGAAGGGGGTTTTTACCGCGACCGCCTTGACCTTCCGAAGCCCCTCGATGTCATACAGCCCACTGCCGCCAATGATCCCAATATCTGCGCGCGCTGCCTTCCCCTGTCGTGTCATCCCTGGTCTCCAAGTGTGGTGAGAAATCGATCCGCCTGCCTGACCACCAACGCTGCCGTGTGTAGGGCTGATTCCGACTCCTCGATTGTCAGCCACTGAATCCCCGGTTCCTTTCGAAACCAGGTCATTTGTCGCTTGGAAAAATGTCTCGTATCCAGTTTGAACCGCCGAACCATTTCAGTGGCATCATACTCGCCTGCCAAGTGCTCGGCCACATGCCGATACCCCAAGCCCTTCATGGCCGCACTGTCGCGTTGGTAACCCTGAACCAGGAGCAGCTTCGTCTCTTCTATCAAGCCGTGGGCCAGCTGCCAATCAATCCGCGCTTCGATACGCCGATACAGCGCGCTGCGGTCGCGGTTCAAGCCGATGATCAAGACGGAAAAGGGCCGCTCGGCAAACCGATGCCCCTCCTGAAACTCCGACATCCGACGACCGGATAGCTGGTATACCTCCAACGCGCGGATCACTTTCGATTCATCGCGTGGGTGCAACCGCGCCGCGGCCACAGGATCGACCGCCACGAGTCGTGCATAGAGGCGATCATGTCCGTGGTCCTTCGCGTCCTGACGCAGGGCCGCCCGCACAATGGGATCGGATGGGGGTGCGTCACATAAGCCCTTGATGAGGGTCCGCACATAGAGCCCTGTGCCACCCACCACCAGGGGAAGGCGGAGGTCTCGATGGAGGCGCTCGATCTCATTGAGCGCCTGACGGCGATATAATCCTGTATTAAAAGGTTCATCGGGATTGACGAGATCGATCAGTCGATGAGGAATCGCCTGGCGCTCCTCTGGGATCGGCTTATCCGTCCCGACATCCATACCGCGATACACTTGCCTGGAGTCTGCGGTGAGCACCTCCGTCTCGAAAGCCTTCGCCACCTCGACCGCGACACGGCTCTTCCCCACGGCGGTCGGTCCGACCAACACGACAACAGGCTTATGCCGGACCTGCGTCTCGGAGAGGCGACGCATCGCCCTCGCTGGAATGGCCATCATGCCCATCCAACCCGGCCGAACAGCTTGGCAAGTTCATTTGTGGAAAGACGAAACGCCGTACGGCGCCCATGTGGGCAGGTCATGATCAACCCTTCCTCCACCCAATCCTGAATCAACCGCTGAATTTCAGGAAGCGCCAAGGCTCGTCCGGCGCGTACCGCTCCATGGCAGGCCAGCGACGCCAGGACGGGCTGCACCCGCATTTCCAACGACGCAACGCTATCCCACTCGGTCAAATCGTCGAGCAGATCCTGCACCAGGGCAGTCGCATCCACCTTGCCAAGTCCAACCGGTACTCCGCAAATCGCCACGGCCGTCGCGCCAAACGGTTCAATCTGGAGCCCAAGTTTCTCCAGATCATTAAGACGCTTGAGCAACAAAGCGCTGTGCGCTGCTGTCAGCTCGATCGGCTCTGGAATCAAGAGCGGTTGTGAAGGAATATCCCGGCTCTGCCAGCCTCGCCAGAGCCGTTGGAACAGGACACGCTCGTGCGCCGTATGTTGATCGATCACTTGCAGTTCTTCGCCCACCTGCGCCACGAGATAGGTCCGAAGAATTTGTCCGAACGGCACGATGTCTGCTTTCTCTCCACGCTGATACGCCGCAGCTGCCTCGCGGGCGAAGGCCAACTGACTCCCCTCGACGTTGCCGGATAGAGACACCTCGCCGCTCGCGTTGATCCGGGAGTCCGCCATTCGAGCAGAAGGTAATGCTGCCGGGTGAGAATTCATGAACGATCTGGTCTGCCGCTCAGCCGTAAGAACAAACTCCGGTGCCGTCTGCGACGGTCCCTCCGGCATGAGACCTAACACAACCTTCCGCTCGGAACCACCGAGTGCGTGACGGACGGATTGGCGTACCAACTGATGGAGGGCTTCTGTTTCCGCAAAACGGACTTCTTTTTTCGTGGGATGCACGTTGACATCGAGTCGGTCCGGCTCGATATCAAGAAAGAGCACGAAGGTCGGGTGATGCCCTTTGGGAAGGAACGATCCATACCCCTCCATGACCGCATGAAACACGGTCGCATTGCGGACGGGACGCCGGTTTACAAACAATTCCTGTGGCGTTCTTGAGGATCGCGCATGGATAGGATCGACCATCACGCCGCGGACCGACAATCCCGCTGTCCGGCCTCGCACCTCCAAGGTCCGATCGAGAAACGCCTGGCGATATACTTGAAGTATTCGATCGCGATCTGCCGTCACAGCGGGATAGTTGAGAACCTCTTGGCCGTTATGGGTCAAGCGGAAGTGCACCGATGGCCAGGCAAGACCTGCAAGCTGCACGACATGGCTGATATGGGAAAACTCGGTCGTGGTCGTTTTGAGAAATTTCTTTCTGGCCGGTTGATTGAAAAATAGATTGGAGACGTCGATCCGGGTGCCAGGCACGGCGGGCGCGTCCACGATCGCGCTGCCTGCTCCTCCGACCAAGGTGAGCTGTGCTCCCACCCTATCCTGCCTGGTCGCGGTCGTCATCAACACGTGAGAGACGGACGCGATGCTCGGTAACGCCTCGCCACGAAAACCCATCGTCGTCACCGAGGCGAGATCCAGGTCGGACCGGAGCTTGCTTGTGGCATGCCGCTCGAAGGCACGGGGAAGATCGGCACGGCTGATCCCCTCTCCATCGTCCGTGACTCGGATGAGGGCCAGTCCACCATCTTTCACATCGATCGTGATATGCAGGCCCCCTGCATCGAGACTATTTTCCAGTAATTCTTTCACAACAGCAGCAGGGCGCTCGACGACCTCACCGGCCGCGATGCGGCTGACTACGTCGTCCGGGAGGACATGGATCTTGGCGGAGCAACTGGCGGGGGGCATGCGACTAGACTCCAAAGAACGCCAATAACAAGGGGATCACCACAAGCCGTCTCGATGGACGTCCGATCATCGAATTTCTGCCAGCTTATTCTTGGCCAACTTCGCCTCGTCCGACGTGGGAAACTCTTCGATGACCCGTTTGAGATTCTTCTTCGATTTGGCGAGATCTCCGGTTTCTCCCGCCGCGAGCCCCGATTTGAAGAGCGCCGCCGGCACCTTCTCGTTTCCCGGATACTCCGTCGAGAGGTACTCGAACGATTGCATCGCACGCACGTAATCTTTCTGCTGGTAGGAGGACTCTCCCAACCAGTAGTAGGCATTCGGCGTCAGCGACGTGCCAGGGAAGTCTTTCACAAATCGCTGAAAGCCCGCCACCGCAAGATCGTATTTCCCGTTGAGATAGTCGTTGTACGCCAGATTGAACGCCGACGTCGGGGTAATCGTGGGAACACCGGGCATTATCGTCGGCACATCTGCAGAGGAGGCCGGTTTCTGTGGTTTGGATGGACGAGCGGGTTCTCCAGGGGCTGGCTCCATCTTGGGCACAACCGGAGCACCCAATATCTCATCGGATTTGGCCAACCGGCTCTCCAATCTCTGTATCCGGGCAGACATCTCATCGAACTTCGGCCTGACGGACTCACTATCTTTCACCCGCTCCAGCGACTCCAAGCGTCGTTGCAGCGCATCCAGCCGCTTTTGATCCTGATCTTGTGACTTCGACACCGTCGCCAAGTGGTCACGCATCTCCAGGAAATCTGCGTGTTTGGCACATCCGCTGAGCCACAGGACCGCCACGGCCATAAGTACAATCGTTCCTGCGAAACCTGTTTTCTTGCGCATCACAGTTATTGCGGCTCCTTCAACTGGGATAGTTTATCGGACGCTTTCCCTGCCTCCGGACTCCGTGGATACAACGTCACCACCTGCTTAAAGGCCGAAGAAGCGCGCTTCTTGTCTTTCATAGCGAGGTACGCATATCCCTTCTTCAAAATCGCCGATGGAACTTTCTCGCTCTGGGGAAAATCTAGTTCGACGCGGTCATACGAATCGATCGCCTGCCGATAATCCTTTTTGCCATAGTGCGATTCACCGAGCCAATAGCGCGCGTTTGGAGATAGATCCGAGTTCTGATAGTCACGTAAAAACGCGGCAAACCCCCTCCGGGCTCCATCCAAGTCCCCATCACGAAACAGGGCCAGTAGACGTTCGTACTCCAGTTTATCGGAGCGCTCCCCAATCTGGCTGACTTGCAGGCGCGGCGACTCCTCGGACTCGACTGCCGGCGTCACAACTTCAGCCGATTGTTCTGCTTCAGCTTGCGCAGGAAGCGAAGCCGAAGGCGGTTCCTGCTCAACCTTGGGGATATCAGATGACGACTCCAACGCCGATCGATGGGCTGGCTTCGTGGTTGACTGACGCACTCCTGCCTTGCTTCTCCCTCGCCCACGCGCATCCTGATCAACGGTCTTGGAGAGGGTATCCAGACGTCGGTCCTGTTCTTCGAAACGGGCGGCAAACTTTTGGGCGACAGATGTGACACTCTTATTGACCTCGGCTAAGT
>JANYEF010000447.1 GCA_025363325.1 Nitrospira sp.
CTTTCTGGAATCGACGGACTTCCTATTTGCCCATGAGTGGCCGACGGGGACAACCAGTTTAAACACCTCTTCGTAAAGCGAGTGTGTGGTAATGCCTGGTTCATCAAATGGGAGGGCGATGATGGTGGCGTCCAGCTTTCCATTTTTCAACATGGCCGTGAGATTCGCTGTGAGGTTTTCTTCGATCTCCAAAGGCATGGCCGGCGCCCGTTTGTGAAGGATTGAAACGAGGTCCGGCAGGATATAGGGTCCGACTGTGGCAATCACTCCCAATCGAAACAGGCCGACCAGCTGATCTTTCCCCTGTGCCGCAATCTGCTTGATGCGATCGGCTTCCTCCAGCACTCGCTGGGCCTGATGAACGATCCGTTCACCCAGCGGGGTCAGCGCAATCTGGCTCTGTCGCCGCTCGAAAATCGTCGTGCCCAATTCCTCCTCCAGCTTCTTGATGGCCAGGCTCAAGGCCGGTTGCGTCACGAAGACCCGCTCAGCGGCACGCCCGAAATGGTGTTCTTGTGCCACGGCGACGATATACAGGAGCTCTGTCAGGGTCATCCGGTTCTTCCTCCTATATAAGAGTAGCTTATCGAGATACAATATATTACCAATTAGACTTATCGTCAATGGCTGGTTATCCTCCTTGTGAGCGCGCGGGATCATCCGCAGCGCAGTTCACTTCACAACAAGGGAGGGCGTTATGAGTGCAAAAAGCATGTTCAAGATGGGATTCCTGTCCATGATTGCCGCGACAGGATTGTTCGTAGCGTCGAACGGATTCGCAGCCGATGCGCATATTACGAGCATTAGCGAAGGTGTGACGGCCAAGGCTGTGTCGGACGACGTGAAGATTCCGGAGACTCCTGCGCAGCGGTGGCAGGTGGTGGACGCCAAAGGGAACGTCTATCTCCTTATCCCCATGAAGACTAAAGATGGCAAGGAGTATGTCGAGTACGCGGTCCCGTACACCAATCCGACGAGCCACTGATGCGTCGAGGGAGTCTGACTGAGGAGGGGGAAGCCATGTCCCTCCTCAGTCCTCCCTCGGGTGGTGCAGTACAAGGGGACTGCACCTGCCCCCAAAAACCACTCCAAAAGAAAGGAGAATCGCTATGAGCAAAAACAAGAAGTTGACCACAAACGCTGGATGCCCAGTTGCCCACAATCAAAATACCATGACCGCTGGCCCGCGTGGTCCGCAATTGCTACAGGATGTATGGTTTCTGGAAAAGCTCGCCCACTTCGACCGTGAAGTGATCCCTGAGCGCCGCATGCACGCCAAGGGCTCCGGCGCCTACGGCATCTTTACCGTGACCCACGACATCACGAAATACACCCGGGCGAAGATATTTTCGCAGATCGGCAAAAAGACCGAACTGTTCGCCCGTTTCACCACCGTCGCCGGCGAACGCGGCGCGGCCGATGCGGAGCGCGACATTCGCGGCTTCTCGGTGAAGTTCTACACCGAGGAAGGCAACTGGGATGTGGTCGGCAACAACACGCCGGTGTTCTTTCTGCGCGACCCGCTCAAGTTCCCCGACCTCAACCACGCCGTCAAGCGCGACCCGCGCACCAATCTGCGCAGCGCGAAGAACAACTGGGATTTCTGGACGTCCCTGCCGGAAGCCCTGCACCAGATCACCATCGTTATGAGCGACCGCGGCATCCCGGCCACCTACCGGCACATGCATGGTTTCGGTAGCCACACCTTCAGCTTCATCAACGCCAGCAACGAGCGCCACTGGGTCAAATTCCACCTCAAGTCACAGCAGGGCATCCGCAACCTGACCGACGCGGAAAGCCAAGCCGTGATCGGCAAGGACCGCGAGAGCCACCAGCGTGACCTGTTTGAAAGCATCGAGAACAGGGACTTTCCCCGGTGGACGCTTAAGGTGCAGATCATGCCAGAAGCCGACGCAGCGACGGTGCCTTATCACCCCTTCGACCTGACCAAGATCTGGCCGCACAAGGATTATCCGCTGATCGAAGTCGGCGTCATGGAGCTCAATCGCAACCCGGAAAACTTCTTTGCCGAGGTCGAGCAGTCCGCCTTCAACCCCGCCAATGTGGTGCCTGGCATCAGCTTCTCGCCGGACAAGATGCTGC
>JANYEF010000460.1 GCA_025363325.1 Nitrospira sp.
GGTGTTGGTGTATGGCAGAAAAACCGTGGCGTTCGATTAGCCGAAAGCTGAAATAGTGAAGAGGGCTGAGGTTCAGGTTAAGGTTGGGATCAAGAGCGTTCGATCACTCTTCCTTGTACCATCTTTTCAAGCGCGTCGATCATCAGACCGGCTACATTAAAGCTGGTGTGATCGGCAATTTCCCGCATACAGGTCGGGCTGGTGACGTTGATTTCAGTGAGGTAGTCACCGATCACGTCCAGCCCCACTAGCATCAATCCTCGATCGCGTAATGCCGGACCCAGCGCCGCAGTAATGTCACGATCCCGCGCACTGAGCGGCTGCGCCACACCGATGCCGCCTGCCGCGAGATTGCCACGCGACTCGCCCGGTTGGGGAATCCGCGCCAGTGCGTAAGGCACCGGCTCACCGTCTATCAGCAGTATGCGTTTGTCGCCCTGCGCAATTGCGGGGATGTAACGCTGAGCCATGATCGTGCGGGTACCGTAATGCGTCATGGTTTCAAGAATCACGCTGATATTGTGGTCAGCGCTGTCGACGCGAAATACACTGGCCCCACCCATCCCGTCGAGCGGTTTCAGTATGATGTCGCGGTGTTCGCCAAGAAAATCTCTGATCAGGCGCTCCTGCCTGGTTACCAGCGTAGGCACAGTGAATTGCGGAAAATTCGCGATTGCGAGCTTCTCATTATGATCCCGGATACCTCGTGGACTGTTGAAGACACGTGCACCCTGGCCCTCTGCCAATTCCAGCAAGTAGGTGCTGTACACATACTCCATGTCGAATGGCGGATCCTTGCGCATCAACACCGCGTCAAATTCCTGCAGCAGCGTTTCTCTCGGTTCCTCAGTCCGATACCAGCGATGTCCATCACCTTCCTGGCCGGTGAACTCCAGCGCACGTGCATACCCGACCACCTGGCCGCCTTTCCACGCCACATCTCCCTGCTGCATCACAAACAGCCGATGGCCGCGCGAGGCGGCCTCCCGCATCATGGCCACACTCGAATCCTTATAGGTTTTGAGCGAATCCAGCGGGTCGAGAACGACGGCGAGTTTCATGACTGCCATTTCCAGGTTCGTTATGCGTCTTCGGTCTCCATTGATAGCGACGCAGTGGTTGCCTCCAGGCCCCTCTCCAGCTCTAGGGCCGCTGCCAGCAGCGCCAACCGTGCCACCACCCCATACGCATAAAAGCGGTTGGGGATGCTATCCGGGGGGGCCTCGCCGTCGGGTACCAAACCGGTGGGTTCAAACGCCAGTGGCTCGAAATACATGCCAGGGGCATTGAGGTTCTCATCCGCCCCGCGTCCCGCGTGCACTCGATAGAAACCGCCCACCACGTCATGATCGATCATGTAAATCACCAGTTCCGCGACCGCGTGATTGATACGTTCGATGGTATAGACCCCTTCCTGCACCAGGACTCGCGTCACGGGCATGCCGTCTTTCACAACCGCCATTTTGTTGCGCTGCCTGCGGTTCAGGGTGCGCACTTCGGCGGCGTCTTTTACCGTCATGATCCCCATGCCATAGGTCCCCGCATCGGCCTTAACGACGACGAAAGGATCGTGTTTGATACCATATTCTGTGTATTTACACCGAATTGCTCGCAACGTCTCGTCTACCTTTTCCGCGATAGAATCTTCTCCCACTCTCGCGTGAAAATCGACGTTGCAGCAGGTCGCAAAGTACGGGTTGATGCACCACGGGTCGATGCCGATCAGCTTCGCAAATTCTTGCGCCACGCGGTCGTACGCCGTGAAATGCTGCGATTTGCGCCTGGTCGCCCACCCCGCATGCAGCGGTGGAACGACCGTTTGTTCCAGATTCTGCAATATCGCCGGAATACCTGCCGAAAGATCGTTGTTGAGCAGCACCATACACGGGTCAAAGCCCTCTACGCCCAGGCGGTTGCCCTGACGGCGTACCGGCTCCAGCGTGAGACTACCGCCGCCGGGGAGATCGATCGTGGTCGTTACGGTGATTTCCGGACGCAGGGTGCCGAGGCGAACATTCACTCCTGCCTGCCGCAGGATGGCGTGCAACGTCGCGACGTTGTGCAGGTATGAAATATTTCGCGTGTGATTTTCCGGGATCAGCAGCACCGTGCGGGCGTCGGGGCAGATCTTTTCCACCGACGCCAGCATCGCCCGTACGCAAAGCGGCATGAAATCTGGGCTGAGGTTGTTGAAACCGCCAGGGAACAAATTGGTATCCACCGGCGCCAGCTTGAATCCGCTGTTGCGCACATCCACCGAACAATACAACGGCACAGCATGATCCTGCCATTGCCGACGCAACCACTGCTCGATCACCGGCATGGCGTCAAGAATACGCTGTTCCAGGTCGAGTATCGGGCCACTCAGGGCCGTGGTGAGATGAGGCACCGACAGGGGGACGGGGTTTACCATCACGCCACTTGCAAATCCTGATAATATTCGGCCTTGATCCGATTCACGAAATTGGTCAGATTGTTCTTGGATAAGGCATGTTCCTTGATCGGCGATTCGATCGGAACTCCAATGGTGTTAATCAAAAATCCGAACGCGCATGCATCCAGCGTAGTCGGCCGGTCGCCCAAGAAATATTTCTTGTCACCGAGGCACGCTGACAGCACATCGATATCCTGGTTGCCGAGCGCAAAGATTTCTTCCGCTGTGTGTCGGCCCATACCATGCCCATAAATCTGCTGTTGGATCACAGGGCGATAGCTGTCAGCCGCTTCATCGCGAATGCTGAGCGGCACTGCCAAGAAAGCGCCCTGCTTGAGGGCTTGCCAATTTGCGTCGGTGTATTGCCATCGCGAATACATCGTCGCCCAAAAAAAATGTTCCTCCAGTAAGCGCTGCATCGCCAAGGACAGCGCCAATTCCGCTTCACTGAGCCCCTTATCCAGATCGTGATACTTTTTTTTCAGATACAGGACGATAAAACCAGAATCTCCTAAAATGGTGTCGCCATCTTCAATATAGGGGAACTTGCCCTTTGGCGCGCTCATAGAAGGAATCCCTGTCTCAATCTCATATTTGATGCCTGCCATCCGCAAGTATGTTTCCAGCTTGCAACAAAAATGACTCTGGTTGGGAACGCCCCAGGAACGCACGAATTGGTGGAGCTTCAACATATTAAAATCCTCTCTGGTTAGAATGTTGCCCATTCGACTTGCATATCGAAAGCTACTATAGCCCAACTCTATTGCAAAATGCAAGTGACTGTATTACAGTATCTCAGATCACTCAGCTATCCCTCAGTAGGTAGGTGGTGAGTGCTATCGGACGACCGTGAACAATGAATAACAAAATGCCATTTAAGCGATCATGCTGCCCGATCACCAATTCGCTGGATATCCTTGGAGATAAGTGGACGCTGTTGGTTATTCGAGATCTGGTCTTGGGGAAAAAACGCTATCAGGAATTCATGGCCTCTTCGGAAAGAATCGCCTCAAACATCCTTGCGGATAGACTGAAGCAATTGGAGGCTTCCCGCCTTGTGACCCGACGGGCCTACCAGCAAAAACCCGCACGCTATGAATATGTTTTGACAGAGAAGGGCGAGGGCCTAAAGCCGGTATTGAGGGCTCTAGTGGTGTGGGGGCAGAAGCATTTCCCCAGTACTAAGGTAATCCCTACCATCTAGTAACGTTAAGGGCCTGTTATGCAAAATAAGTACAACGTTTACTTGGTCAGGTTCTGATGGCTCGGCCCGATGGGGTGGTTCCATTCCCCATGAACCGCATGCGGTTCATGGTTCACGGATCCCATTTCTTCAGCCGACACCTTCTCGTTAATCTATGAGTGCCCCTTGTCCAGTTGGGCACTGACCGACAGCCCCGTCCACGCTATTGCGATCTTCAGACTTTTGCGCTGAGGAACAATGCGTTGCCTCGCCGGTCAATCAGGATCAAGACGTTCTCGCCCTTCTTCAGCCCGGCCGACACCTTCTCGAAATCCTTCACCGACTTCACCGGCTGCCGGTTAATTTGGCGGATCACGTCACCCCGCATCACCCCGGCCTTCTCTGCGCCGCTGTCCGGTTCGACCGCCGTGACCAGCACGCCTTGACCCATCCCCTTGATCCCGAGTTCCTTGGCTGTGTCCCGATCGAGATCCTGGACGGCTACTCCGGCGAAGGCATAGTCCGATTCACCCACCTCCGCCTTGGCGATCTTTGCGGTGTCCGGTTGTTCGCCGATCGTCACGGTCAAGTCTTTCTCATGGCCGTCACGGATCACACGGATGATCACTTTCGTGCCAACCGCCGTCTTTGTCACCTGCCGCTGGAGTACCACGGCGTCTTCGACGGACGAGCCTTGATAGGTCGTGATGATATCGCCTTGCTTAAGGCCTGCTTGGCCCGCAGGGCTTTCGTCCTTTACGTCGCTGACGAGGGCGCCTTTCGCGTCTTTGATGCCGAACGATTTGGCCAGATCCTGGTTGAGATCCTGAATCGAGACACCAAGAAACCCGCGCACGACCTTCCCGTGCTTGACCAGGCTTTCATAGATCGGCTTGCTCATGCTGGTGGGGACGGCAAAGCCCACCCCCTGATAGCCACCGGTTTGGGAGAAGATCGCAGTATTGATCCCCACCAGTTCGCCTTTGGTATTGACCAAGGCGCCACCTGAATTTCCTGGATTGATCGCCGCATCGGTTTGAATGAAGTCCTCGTACTGAGTGATCCCCATACGGCCTCGTCCCAGCGCGCTCACAATGCCGAGGGTGACGGTGGAGTTCAGCCCAAAGGGGTTGCCGACCGCCAGCACATATTCCCCGACTTGCAATTTGGTGGCATCACCCCAGGAGACCGTCGGAAGGTTCTGTCCCTCGATCTTTACCACGGCGAGATCCGTTTTCGGATCTGCCCCGACGATTTTGCCGGTGAATTCCCGCTTGTCCGGAAGCGTGATGGCGACGGTACGTGCTCCGTCAATCACATGGTTGTTGGTCAGGATGTATCCGTCTGGTGATACGATGACGCCGGACCCCTGCCCGCCGCCCCGATGTTCCCGTGGCTCACCAGGACCTTGCGGCCCATGGAATCCACGAGGGCCTGACCGTCCCCCTGGCCCTCCGAAGAACTCCTCCATTCGTTCACGCAGTTCATCCGGTACACCCCGGCTATCCGACACCTTCTCCACGGTCACGGTGGTAATGTTGACCACGGCCGGTGTCACCGCCTTCGCTACCTCCGTAAATCCATTCGATGGTGCGGCGCTCATGGTGACGGCAACCGGCGTCGCCATCGAAGCAGACGGGCTCGACGCATGGGAAGAGGATAACGATTGGCCGCCCCAGATCAGAAAGGCGCTCAGCGCCGCCACAACCATAGCGCATCCACTAGTCTGACGAACGAGCTGTCTCATGATTCCCTCCTTGCGATTGATCAAACGAGGTAAGGACGTGTGACGATGTTCAGGTTTATGAGCACCGTAACAGTCGGCGATAAGAGGAGGGTTAGGAGAGGATTAGAAGTCGCTAAGCAGCACTATTCATGAAGGTTCGTCGCGAAAGCGTGCAGACGTGAAGCGAGACGGGCACTCGGAGGCCGGGGACTGGCTCTGCCGTCTTCGGCAGTGCCTGTCCCGCTCTTCAGGCGGGGACAGGCGTCAAAAAGAAGGACGCCGGTCCCCAACAGTATATCGAAGGGCTGAACGGCGAGAATGCCCGTCGTAGCCGCGTAGCCGCGCTTGCAGCAGAAGCGTCATGAGTAATGCGGCTTAAGCCGATGCGGGGGCCAATGGCAGTATCGCCGTAAAGGTCGAACCTTCGCCGACCTTGCTCTGGACTTCGAGACGTCCGCGATGGGATTCGACAATCCAGGCGCAAATCGACAGCCCAAGACCCGTACCCTTCTTGGTATGAGCCCGCGCATTATCGGTGCGATAGAACCGGTCGAAGATCTGCAACTGATCCTCTTGCGCGATCCCAATGCCGTGATCGGTCACAGCCACCCGTGCGTGAGTCTGTTCGATCGTCAATGCAATATCGACTGTGCCGCCTGGGTGAGAGTACTTGACTGCGTTATCGAGAAGATTCAGGAACAGTTCGCGCAAGCGTAGTTCATCCCCCAAAACCACTGCCGGCGCGGTGGCTCTGAGCACGACCTGGATGTCCTGCTCCTGCCCCAGCAGCGAGGCTTGCCGATGGACGTCCTCAATGAGCATGTCCAGTGGAACCGGCAGGTATTCCATCTTTACCTCGCCCATGTCGGCCCGGGAGAGAAAGAGCAACTCATCCACAATACGCGTCATCCGGTCTATCTCTTCGAGATTGCTCTCCAGGACGACTTTGTAGTCGTCGGTTTCGCGAGGGCGTCGAAGCGCAAGTTCGGTTTCCCCTTTCATGACCGTCAACGGCGTGCGCAGTTCGTGCGAGGCATCGCTGCTGAACTGGCGGATCTGCCGAAAGGAGGTTTCCAACTGGTCGATCATGTCATTAAACGTTTTGGTCAGACGGCCGATTTCGTCGGCCGAGGCCGGGACAGTCAGTCGCTGGGTGAGATCGCCTCCGGCAATGCGTTGGGCGGCCAGCGTGATGGCATCGACCGGGCGAAGGGCGCGGCCAGCCATGAACCAGCCGCCGGCGAGCGACACGGCTAGCGCGACGGGCATACTGACCAGAAGCACGAGCAGGAGACGGTTCAGGGTCTCTTCGACGGAGTCCATCGAGGTGCCGACCTGGATGATATAGAGTAGGCTGCCCCGATACATGATGGGAACAGAGATGAGGCGTAATGGCGGTTCCTTGGGGTATTTCGCGGATTCGAAAATCGTGCGGCCTGAGTAGGCGACTTCCAAAGCCTGGCGACTTAGCGGCATCTCATGTTCTTTGACGTTCGGCGAACGAATGGTGATGGTGCCGGAGGGGCTGAAGATCTGGAAGAACTTATCGATGCGCGCGAGTTCGGGAAACTGGGACATGAGTTCGGTTTCGTCGATGAGCGGGAGGAACCCGCGCTCTTCCAGCGACCGAACGGCCGCAGCGGCCGTTTCCTCCAGCGATTGATCGACCGCATCTCGGAGGCTTCGGGCGGTAACCACGTACAGGATGGTTGAAAAGATGATGAGAATCAGTGCGAGGGCTGTGCCGTACCAGAGCGTGAGCCTGACGCGAAGCGGCATCAGTCGACCTTCAGCATATATCCGCTTCCGCGAATCGTATGAATCAGCTTCTTTGAGTGTCCCCGGTCGATCTTGTTACGGAGATAATTCACGTAGACATCGATGACATTGGTGAACGTGTCGAAATCCTGATTCCACACATGTTCTGAAATCATGGGACGGGTCAACACACGTCCCGTATGGCGCATCAGATATTCGAGCAGAGCATATTCTTTCGAGGTGAGGTCGATCCGCTGACCGCCTCTGGTCACTTCGCGCGTGGCCGGGTTCAAGGCTAGATCGTCGATCTGGAGCACGCCGGGACTCTCGGTGGAGCCGCGGCGAAGCAGCGCGCGAATTCGGGCGAGCAGTTCGTCGATGGCGAAGGGCTTCGTGAGGTAATCGTCCGCTCCTGCGTCAAGGCCCTTGACTCGCTGGTCTACTTGCGACTGGGCGGTCAGAATCAGGATAGGAGTTTGAATCCGTGCCTGGCGGACGCCCTTGAGAATTTCCAATCCGGGCAATGACGGCAGCATCAAGTCGACGATCAGTACATCGTAGTCGGTGATGAGGGCCATCTGAAGGCCCTTCGCGCCGTCTTCACAGAGGTCGACAGCGTAGCTCTCCTCCTCAAGCGCGCGCTTGATGAAACAGCCGACCTTGGTTTCGTCTTCAATGACTAGAATACGCATAGTTGTCGATGGAAGATTATACCAAACCTGGGCCTAGAATTTGTTTATCTGGTTTGTTTGGTTCATCTGGTTTTTTGGTTGAACCAGACTAACCAGAAAAACTAGATGAACCAAACAAACCAGATAGACCAGATCAACCAGATAGACCAGTTTTTTTATGTTGGCGGAAAGCGCGTGACCGTCACGGGTTCATAGGTCAAGGACGTTCCCTCAGGGGTCCGGCGAATGAGGCTGTGTCTCACCCAATGCTGATCGTCTCGGGCTGGGTAATCCGACCGGTAATGGGCCCCGCGGCTTTCCTTCCTGGCGAGGGCGCTGGTGACAATGGTCTCCGCAACATCAAGCAGGGATTGGAGCTCAAGGGCTTGCACGAGATCGGTATTAAATACCCGCCCTTTGTCCTGCACCGTGATGGACATGGCGCGATGGGTCAGTGCCGTAATGGCCGAGATCGCAGCAGACATGGACGCATCTGTCCGAACGAGGCCCAGATTGAGGCTCATCGTCTGGCCGAGTTCTTCTCGAATCTGCCAGGCCCGGAGCGATCCCTCCTGTGCCAGCAGTTGCTGGACGCGACGCTGCTCGGTTGTGAGTTGGTCTGTTATGAGTGCCCGTGGCGCGACGGTTCGAACGTACTCTCCGGCTTGAATTCCAGCGCGCCGACCGAACACAATGGTTTCAAGGAGTGAATTGCCCCCGAGCCGATTGGCGCCGTGCACACTGACACAGGCACATTCACCAGCCGCGTAGAGGCCGGCGATGCCTGTTTCGGTCCATTGATTGGTCCGGACGCCACCCATCTGATAGTGCGCACCGGGGCGGACAGGAATGGGAGTCTCGATCGGATCGAGGCCGGCAAACTCAATGGCAAGTGCTCTGATCTGAGGGAGCCGTTCGAGAATGCGCTGGCGTCCAAGGTGCCGCAAGTCCAACAACACGCATCCGTCGACCCCACGACCTTCGAGGATTTCTTGCCCGATGGCCAATGAGACAGTCGATCGCGTAGCCAGCTCCATCTGCTGCGGGGCATAGGTCTTCATGAACCGTTCACCCAGCGTATTGAGGAGATAGCCGCCTTCTCCACGAGCGCCTTCGGTAATGAGGATACCCGTACCCTTGAGCGTGGTGGGATGGAACTGCACAAATTCCATGTCCGCCAGTGGAGCACCGGCACGATACGCGAGCGCCATGCCGTCGCCGGTGTTGATCACGGCGTTCGTGCTCGTCAGGAAGACGCGCCCGCTGCCTCCCGTGGCCAAAATGACGGCCTTAGCCCCAATCGCGTGCAAACCTCCATGGATCAGGTCCCACGCCACGACCCCCCGACAGACGCCGTCCTCCATGATCAAGGCCGTGACGTACCACTCTTCATAGACGGCGATGCGCCGTTTGAGCAGCTGTTCGTACATGGCGTGGAGGATGGCATGGCCGGTACGATCTGCGGCATAACAGGTGCGGGGAAAACCCGCTCCTCCGAACGGACGTTGGGCGATACGTCCCTGTTCGTCGCGACTGAAGATGACCCCCAGACGTTCCAGTTCGAGAATGCCGTCAGGAGCTTCGCGACACATGGCCTCGATGGCATCCTGATCGCCGAGATAGAGTCCACCCTTCGTGGTGTCGAAGGCATGGGCTTCCCAGGAATCGTGTTCTCCCAATGCCGCGTTGATGCCCCCTTGCGCAGCCACAGAGTGGCTACGGACCGGATGGACCTTGGATATTACGGCGACATCGAGATCCGGCGGTGCGGTAACCGCAGCCCGCATCCCTGCCAACCCGGCTCCAACGATAAGAATGTCGTGTAGTTTCATAGCCTGCATGTCTGGGCCAAACCCAGTCTGTCTAGTTATCTAGTTTATTTGGTTTATCTGGTTAGTTTCGTTCAACCAAAAAACGAGACAGACCAGACAAACCAAACAAACGGTCTTCTTATGTCGGCGGACTTTTTCAGCCTCCTGCTTATTCCCTGCACTCATACGTGACTCCCAGTCCGAAGGCAAGCACAGAGACCTTCAGGATGACCCTTGGAGAATGGGGGGTGAGCATGATACTCTGCGGGCCGCGAGTAGGTCAGTCAGTACATCGGGACTCTCGACCGACGGCATCTATTTAAAGGACAGGACGAACGCCATGGCTACCCCGGACTTTTTGAGCCCGACCGACACCTTTATCCATCGCCATCTTGGTCCCACCGACGCCAATGTTGGCGAGATGCTTGCCACGCTCGGCTTGCAGTCGCTGGAAGAACTGACCGCAGCAACCGTTCCCGCCGACATCCGTGTACGGAAGGAATTGGATCTGCCCCTTCACCGCGGCGAACAAGCCGTGCTGCAAGAACTCCGCTCCATCGCCGCAGAAAACCAAATCTATCGTTCATTGATCGGAATGGGCTATTACGACTGCATCACGCCCGACGTAATCCAGCGCAACATTTTTGAAAACCCGGCCTGGTACACCCAGTACACGCCCTACCAGGCGGAGATTGCCCAGGGCCGATTGGAAGCCCTCGTGAATTTTCAAACCGTGGTGGCCGACCTCACCGGCTTGCCCTTAGCCAATGCCTCGCTCTTGGATGAAGCCACGGCGGCAGCAGAGGCGATGGCCATGTGTCTCGCCATTTCCCGTTCGTCTGGCCTCGAACGGACAGAGTTCTTCGCCTCGCAGGACTGTCATCCCCAAACCATTGCGGTGATGCAGACGCGGGCTGAACCGCTCGGGATGACACTGCGCGTTGGACGGACGCAGACCCTCGACTTTTCCAATCCTCAGCTGGCCGGCATTTTGCTTCAATATCCGACCACTGACGGCTATGTCGGGGATTACAGTGCATTCGTGGCGCAGGCCCACGCGGCCGGGGTTCTCGTGGTGGTCGCCACCGATCTGCTGGCCTTGACCCTCTTGCGCGCACCGGGAGAATTCGGGGCCGATATCGCCGTGGGTTCCAGCCAGCGATTTGGTGTCCCGCTTGGATTTGGTGGCCCCCATGCTGCGTTTCTTTCGACCACTGAAGCATTTAAACGGCAAATGCCGGGACGCATCGTTGGCGTGTCCAAGGATATTACGGGGAAACTTGCCTACCGACTCTCCCTGCAGACCCGCGAACAACACATCCGGCGTGAGAAGGCGACGAGCAACATTTGTACGGCGCAGGTCCTCTTGGCCATCATGGCGAGCATGTATGCGGTCCACCATGGGCCGGAGGGCTTGCGGCGGATTGCCGAGCGTGTACACGGCTTGGCTGTGGTGCTGGCAGCAGGATTGCGGCAGCTCGGACTCGATGTCGCAACGGACGCGTTCTTCGATACGATTCGAGTTCGTCTAACGAAGGTGCAGTCCGAGCCTGTCTTGATCAGGGCCAACGAAGCCGGCATCAATCTTCGCCGGCATGAGGACCACTCCATCGGGATTTCGCTGGATGAGGTGAGCACGGAAGACGAAATCCGTCGCCTGATGGAAATCTTTGTCGGCCATGATCGGCTACCTTTTCAGGTGAGAGACTTGAGCTGCAGCGTCACCACAAGCTTCCCGGCGAATCTCGCCCGCACCAGCAGGTACCTCACCCACGAGGTGTTCAATCGCTATCACCCGGAGCATGAGATGCTGCGGTATATCCACCGCCTTGAGGTGAAGGATCTGTCGCTCGTCCATTCGATGATTCCCTTGGGTTCCTGCACCATGAAGCTGAACGCGACGGCCGAGATGCTGCCGGTCACCTGGCCGGAGTTCTCACGGCTTCATCCCTTTGCGCCGATCGAGCAAACCAAGGGGTATCAAGAGTTGTTTCGTCAGCTGGAAGCATGGCTAGCCGAGACCACAGGACTCTCCGCCGTGTCTTTACAACCGAATGCAGGCTCTCAGGGGGAGTATACGGGACTGATGGTGATCCGGGCCTACCACCGGAGCCAGGGTGAAGAACATCGGGATGTCTGCTTGATTCCCCTGTCCGCGCACGGCACGAATCCAGCCAGTGCGGCCATGGTAGGGATGACGGTTGTGCCGGTCGCCTGCGATCGACAGGGCAATGTGGATCTCACCGATCTTGAAGCCAAGGCCGTTCAGCATCGCGATCGGCTCTCGGCCCTCATGTTGACCTACCCATCAACCCATGGCGTTTTCGAAGCGGACGTGCGGCGCATCTGTCAGATCGTCCATACGCATGGCGGGCAAGTCTATATGGATGGAGCCAACATGAATGCCCAGTTGGGGCTCTGCCGGCCCGGCGACATCGGGGCGGATGTATGCCATCTGAATCTACACAAGACATTCTGTATCCCCCATGGCGGGGGGGGGCCTGGGATGGGACCGATCGTTGCGGCGCGGCATCTGGCGCCATTTCTTCCCGGCCACCCGGTAACGCAACTGGGCGGACAAGATTCCATCGGGCCGGTGTCGGCGGCGCCCTATGGCAGCCCCAGCATCGTGACGATTTCCTGGGTCTACATCGCCCTGATGGGACGCGACGGCTTGACCAAGGCGACGCAGGTGGCGATCTTGGCCGCCAACTATATGGCCAAACGGCTGGAGAAATACTTTCCCATCCTCTACAGGGGAACGTCCGGGTTCGTCGCGCACGAGTTCATTCTCGATCTTCGTCAGTTCAAGGACACGACAGGAATTGAAGCGATGGATGTGGCGAAGCGATTGATGGACTATGGATTCCATGCCCCGACGGTCTCGTTCCCGGTTGCAGGGACGCTCATGATCGAACCGACGGAGAGCGAGTCGAAAGCCGAAATGGACCGGTTCTGCGAGGCGCTGATCTTGATTCATGCCGAGATGCAAGACATCGTCGAGGGCCGCCAGCCACGCACGAATAATCTGCTAAAGAATGCGCCTCACACGGCACAGGTCATGACGGCCAACGAATGGAACCGACCCTACAGCCGTGAACAGGCTGCCTTCCCCGCGCCCTGGGTACGCGACAATAAATTCTGGCCCAGCGTGAGCCGCATCGACGAAGCCTATGGAGATCGCCATTTTATCTGCACGTGCCCGCCGATGGACAGCTACTAGCAGGGCTGCTGGGTATGAACCGGGTCCCCAAACAGGTCACCATGACGGACATGCGGGTGGGACAGTTGATTTTCTTCCTTCGATTCCTTAACTATGCCTTCTGAATAACCTCAGTGCATTGCAAGCTGATCTCGCCATCTGGTGCACCCCCAAACTCAAACCGGATCATCCATCCCATACTGTCAATCGGCTCCGCGTCCACACCGAAAAGGAGAGGGGCTTCAATATATTCGCCGAAATCCATGTCTATTCGGACATGAGATGAATTCTTGAAACACAAATAGAGGCTCGGTTGTTCCGCACGAGCGGGAGGGAGGACAAGCTCTATCGTAAGATCGTTGCCCTGCCAGGAGATCGACCGAACCCGTGCATCGCCAAGCCCTTGATCAAACATCTTACGAACTGCCACATTCATGTCATCTCCCTTTGGGTCTGCCCAGTTGCACAGAACCGTTCATGATATTCTGCACTTCATTAGTAATTACCGACCGTGGATCGCCCAGAGGAAGAAAATGGGACAGGTTGAGCTACCCCCCGATTCCGTAGACACCCTCGAATGCGGACAGGGTTCCGGGTTTCGAACTGCTCGGTGTGGCGCGCGAGGACCGGCTGGTCTCTCTTGTTTATCTGGTCAGTCTCGTTTATTTGGTTGAACCAGATAGACCAGAAAAACCAGATGGACCAGACAGACCGGGCTAAAGCGCCCCCTCGGGGATTTGATCCAACTTATAGAAATCAATCGGGTCTACTCGGCGCTGGGTCGCTTCAGTCGGCTCGCTGCCCTTGGTAAAGAGTTCGACGGTGCTGGCCTGTCCCTCCTGCTCGCCCTCAAGCAACCCCGTCGCTTGATCAACTTTGACGAACGTGACACCTTCTGGAATGGTAAAGGCCATGACTGGTAGTGGCTTGAGCGCTTCCTGCATGAAATTGATCCAAATGGGCAGCGCGGCATGCGCCCCCGATTCCTTCTCGCCGAGTGAGCGTCGATCGTCAAACCCGACGTAGATGCCCGTGACCAAGTTCGGCGCACCGCCGATAAACCACGCATTGATAAACTCGTCCGTGGTTCCGGTTTTCCCCGCAATCGGCCGCCCGATCACTTTGGCCGCCTGACCGGTCCCCTTTTGAATCACATCTTCCATCATGTTGGTGATCAAGTACGCCGTTTCTTTAGAGATGACCGGCAGTGCTTGCGGTTCTGCCTGCTCAAGCACCTTTCCTGCATTATCCTTCACAAACAGGATCGCATACGGCTCTGCACGGCTCCCCTGATTGACCAACACGCCATAGGCGGAAGTCAGTTCCATCAGCCCGACGGACGATGAGCCCAATCCCAGCGACAGATCTGCCGCCAGCGGACTGGTGATTCCGACCGTTTTCGCAAACTCAATGACATTCTTGACACCGACCTTATCCAGTAACCGGACCGTCGCGAGGTTGTGCGAGTAGGCCAGGGCATCCCGCAAACTCACCATGCCATGGATTTTTCTTCCATAGTTCTCCGGCTTCCACGTTTTCTCATCCTGTTCCTGCTCGTAGACAACCGGCGCATCGAGGATCACCGACGCGGGGCTCATCCCCTGACTCATGGCCGTCGCGTAGATAATCGGCTTGAAGGCCGACCCAGGCTGACGGTGGGCCTGCACAGCCCGATTGTACTCGCTGCGACCGAAATCGTAGCCTCCGACCATGGCCCGAATGGCACCCTTGCCTGGCTCCAGCGCAATCAACCCTCCCTCGACGAGGGGAGTCTGTTCCAGTTGCACATGGACGACGTCACGATCCAGCTTCTTCACCATCACCTCGATAACATCACCGGGCTTCAGCACTTGCTTGAGATTCAGATTGATGACGACATCTTTCGCCGTATCCGGCCCAGTAAGACGGCGCGTCGCCCAGGCCATATCGTCAAAGGCAAGTTTGGCTGTCGTCGTGCCGATCTGCACCAGATATTGATCCTTCGCCACTTTGGTGACGAACCCCTCGCGATAGTCTCCCA